>JBATEM010000126.1:0-2473 GCA_049664005.1 Candidatus Macondimonas sp. | reverse complement strand
CATGCCGATCATAGAGGGCTTCGATTTGCGCCGCATAGCGCTGCTGCAGCACCTTACGGCGAATCTTGAGCGTGGGGGTCAGCAGTCCGTTCTCGGGTGTCCACGGCTCAAGGAGCACATGAACGCGGCGGATCCGGGCATATTTCGGGAATTTTGCCAAACGACTGTCGAGATGTCTGAGCAAGACACGAATCAAGCGTGGATGCGCCAGATTGGCCGGATCCGCAGGATCCAGGCCCTGCGCCTTGGTGAATTCAACCCACGGCGTATGCGCCAGAACCACCAGCGCCGCCAGAACCGGCTGCCCCTCGCCCACCACCATGCACTGATCGACCCATGGATCCATTCGCAGCGCCATCTCCAGATCCTCTGGGGATACCTTCTCGCCGTTGGACAGGACGATGATCTCGTTGAGCCGCCCAGTGATGTAGAGCCGGCCGGCCCGGTCGATGCGCCCGCGATCGTTGGTATGCAGCCAACCCTCGGGGTCGATGGCGGCGGCCGTGGCGCTCGGATTCTGCCAGTAGCCCTGCATGACATTGGGCCCGCGCACCAGGATTTCATCATGCTCGCCCAGGCGCACCTCGATCCCTGGCAGCGCCGGTCCCACACTGGCCGGCTCGTTGTCCTCCAAGAGGTTCACGCTCACCACCGGGCTGGCCTCGGTCAGGCCGTAGCCTTGTAGCAAGGGCAGGCCAAGCCCGATGAAGGTGCGCGCGATGGCCGGCGGCAACGGCGCGCCGCCGCTGACGGCAATCCGCAGTCGTCCGCCGAGCCGCGCGTGGAGCCTGCTCGCCACATGCCGCGACAAAGCCGGCCAGAGCACCGCGGCGAGCGGCCAGCGGCGCTTGCCTTGGCGATAACGGTTCTGTTGCCAGCCCGCGTGAACCGTCAAGGCAAAAGCCCGGCGCGCCAGCCATCCGCTGCGCTGGAGTTCGCGCTGCAGCCGGCCATGAACCGTTTCGAACAGCCGCGGCACGGCAATCAATGCCGTGGGCCGGACCGTCAGCAAATCCTCGGTCAATTGCAGCACGCCGCGCGCATGCGCCACGGTGGCGCCGGCCATCATGGGCAGGTAATAACCCGCCGTGCGTTCGAACAGATGCGCCAGCGGCAAAAAGGAAAGAAACACATCCTGCGGATAGGCCTGCACCCGCTGCAGCGCGGCATGGGTCACCGACAGGATATTGCGGTGGCTCAGCATGACGCCCTTGGGCCGGCCCGTGGTGCCGGAGGTATAGACCAGCGTGGCCAGATCATCGGGCAGGGTAGAGGACTCGCGCAACGGCTGTGGCTCAGCCGGCAGCCACTGCTGTGCCGAGACGATCAGGGGATCTGCTTTGCTCGCCACGGGACCCAGCACCACGACCCGCTCCAGCGTGGCGACAGCCGCCAGAGCCGGCGCCAGCGTCTGCCACTGGGTCTCGGAGTCCACCACCAACAGGCGGGCGCCGGAATGGGCCAGCAGGAAAGCCACGTTCTCCGGCCGATCGTTCACATAAAGCGAAACGTCCACCAGCCCAAGACCCAACGCCGCCTGATCCACAGCCACCCAGCTCGGCCCGTTGGGCAGGGCGATGGCGATGCGCTCACCGGGCAACAGCCCGTCCCGGACCAGAGCCGCCTGCCAGCGGCCGACCAAGCCGGCCATCTCGGCCCAGGTATGTTCCCGCCAGACCTGGCGCGCGGTGTCGAAGGCCTGGTAGGCCGTCGCCTGGGGTGTGCGACGCAGCCGCTCCCGGAACAGACCATCCAGGGTACCGACCGAATCCGGATCAATCGCATCGGCCCTCCAATTGGTTGGAAAAGGCGATGGGAACCGTCGCCCTGATGCCGATCCCCCGCGCGCCTCATCCGATACTTCAGTGCGCATACCCTCATCCTTGATGTGGAAAGACCATCCGATCCCAGAGTGACCCGATGGACACAACAGAGGATTGATCAATATCAAGTCATGAAGCAACGCGCCCAGCGGGCCGCAGGGCCGGGCCATGTCGGCGCGCTCCTTGCCGTAGCCTCACGGGGATCGGCATTTTCAGCATATCTCTCCGGAGCATTCGTCCAGGCCGCATGGGGGAGATTGCGCGAGCAGCCGATCTTTACACGGCACGGTTTCAGTCGATCAATCATGACGGTCAATGAACCGCGACCAAACTTCAGCCACAGCGGTATCGGCCCGCACAAACGGCGGAAAGGAGGATTCGGAGGGGGATTTGTGGAAGTGGCGCGCCCGAGAGGATTCGAACCTCTGACCTTTGGCTTCGGAGGCCAACACTCTATCCAGCTGAGCTACGGGCGCGAAGGGGCCATAGCATAGCGTTTCGACCCCCGAACGTCCATCTTCGCGCCCAAGCGTGTTTTACGTCAGCGGTGCGCCGCGTATACTTAGCCACCCTGCGGTTCCTGGATCTGGTGATCCCCGAGCGGCGCTTGCAAACCACCCCCTGCCTTTCCCCTATAAGGAGGTCCCTGT
>JBATEM010000125.1:0-1639 GCA_049664005.1 Candidatus Macondimonas sp. | reverse complement strand
CCCTGCATCCTCGAATCATAAGCCCTGCCGCAGAAAAAAGAAAAAAGCAAGTCTCGCAGGATTGGCTATAACTTTTGGACGGACGGATCTGCGATTCGGGCCGTGGGCTCATCCCGGGCTTGCCGGGGAAACAAGGATCTCAAGGAGGAGGAGAACATGTTTTTCATCAAAAAAAAGATGGCCGCGCTGTGCTTCGGTCTCGTTGTGGGGTCGGCGCATGCCGTGGCGCCGTCTTATGGCAAAGTGGACGCGGCAACGTTCGAGCAGGCCGTGGCGGCCTATCGCGACGATCCGACCTATCTGGTCGACAACCAGGCGCTGTTGCGGGCGCTGACCCCCGAGCAGCTCAGTCAGGCGATTGAAAAGCTGGATCTGACACATTACGCCTACCTGCACCCAGTGGTGATCAAGGGCAAGGAAGTGCCCGAACTGATTGGCCAGCCGGTGGGGGATATTTCGGTCATGGTCGTGCGGGGCGGGCGCATGCAACCCATTCCGTTCCAGATCGATGAGATGGACCAGAAGGGCTGGGTCTATCTCCCTGATGTCTCCCCCAACAAGCTTGAGGGGACCTACGGGAAGATCGATCCAGCGGATGAGCTGGTGTTCATGTATCGCGACACGGGGTATGAGCCCTACGCGCCGACCCAGCATGGAGAGGTCAAGGGCCGCATTCTCAAGGAGCTGGCTTTCGAGCACCAGGGCAAGGCGCGCTACGCCTATCTGGTACAGGGCGATGCGCGTCGCAAACCGGCGGATTATGTCTCGTTCGATGCCAAGACCGGTGTTTCAAACAACACCTATTACCAATTCCGTACGAATCCGGCGAATTTCCTGGATTTCCAGGATTTTCGCGCCAACGTGGGTCCGCGCCAGGACAAGCGGGTGCTCGATGCCATCTATGGCGAGCTGGAGACGGGAGTGTTCACCGCCTGGCCCAAGTTGAGCTTCAATACACTGGACAACATTCGTCCCGAGCTGATCTTTGCCAAGGACGGACCCGTGCGGGCCACTGGATTGCTCAAGCTGCGCATTGTGGTGGCCGGCATCCCGGTGTTCAACATCCTGTCCCAGGTGACGCTTTACGACCAGGGCATCGTGCTTCCTGTTTCGATCCAGATTCCGGGTGGCGAGGTGTTGACTCGGGTGCTCAATCACCCACGCTTTTACCTGGCACTGGATTTCAACGACATCCAGGGCGGCCATGTGAATGCGGCCGGCAGCCAGGATCCCGATGGCTACGCCGTGGTGGATGGCAAGATGAGTGAACTGGAGCGCACGGCGACGATTTCGCACGAGAAGAACTGGCTGTGGATGGACAGCCGCCTTGGCTGGGATGTGTTTGCCCGCTTCGATATCCCGCCGGGCTGGCCGGAGGAGTTGCGGTTGCTGTACCAGGATGATCCCAAGGTCACGACCGTTTGGGAGCATTTTCCGGGCGCCTCCCCGCGACTCGGTGTTGATGCGCGTGGTTTCCCGGTGGGAAAACTCGATATTTCGCTCAACGTGGGGCTGTGGTTTCCGGATACGGTGGGTGCTGGCGGGCCGCGCCGCTTTGGTGAGGAAACCCGCTCGCCGCCGCGTTGGGTGGGGCGGGATATTTCGGCGCCCATGGCGCGCGCGGATTGAAATCGCATCG
>JBATEM010000124.1:0-3984 GCA_049664005.1 Candidatus Macondimonas sp. | reverse complement strand
GGTGGCACACGATTTGGATGCATGATTCCCAAGGGACATGCGGTGGATGAATTTGTTGTTGGAGAATGAGCGAATGCAGAGCGCAGTTGAGGTCACCGGAACACTGGAACGCCGGATCCGGGTGCAGGTTCCCGCGCAGGAAGTGGATCAACAGGTGGAGGACCGGCTGCGTACATTGGGGCCGCGGGCGAAAATCAAGGGCTTTCGTCCCGGCAAGGCGCCATTTTCTGTGATTCGCCGTCAGTATGGTGATCAGGTTCGCCAGGAAGTGATTGAGGAAGTGCTGCGGACTTCCTACACGGCCGCGCTTCAGGAGCAGGGGCTCCAGCCGGCCGGTACACCGCAGATCGAGGCTGAATCCTTGGCGCCGGGCGCGGATCTGTCCTATACCGCTGTTATCGAGGTCTATCCGGAGATTCAACTGGTCCCGGTTGCAGGCCAGCGTATTGAGCGGCCGCAGGTGGCCATCGGGGATGAAGACATCGACCGGGTGCTGGAGCAGATTCGGGGTCAGCAGGCACATTTCCACGCCGTGGAGCGGGCCGCCCAGGCGGGTGATCGGATCAGGATGGATTTCGAGGGCACGATCGACGGGACGCCTTTTTCCGGCAATCGAGGCGAAGGGGTGGAAATCGAACTGGGCGCTGGGCGCCTGCTGGCCGATTTCGAGAACGCCCTTCTTGGCGCGATGCCAGGGCAGTCTTTGGAGGTGCCGCTGACCTTCCCGGAGGATTATCCCTCGGCGGAAGTGGCCGGCCGGACCGCGCAGTTCAATGTCACGGTCCACGAAGTGGCCGAGAAGCATCTGCCGGAACTGGATGATGCCTTGGCGGCGCAGGTTGGAGTCACGGAAGGTGGAATGGAGGCCTTGCGCACTCAGATTCGAGAGCGGCTGGAAGCTCAGGCGGAACAGACGGTGCGGACGCGGGTCAAGGGGAAGATGATGGATCTTCTGCTGACGCTGCATGACGTACCGGTACCCTCCGCCTTGGTCGAGCAGGAAATCGACCGTCTGGTGGCGGAAATGGCGCAGCGCATGCGGATTCCGGTTCAGCAATCCAGCGGCCTGCCCCGCGAGATGTTTGCCGAACAGGCGCGTCGACGGGTTGGTTTGGGCCTGGTGGTGGGGGAGTGGATCAAGGCCGAGAAGATTCAACCTGATCCGGCTCGGGTCGATACGGTGATCAAGTCGCTGGTAGCCAACCATGAGCAGCCCGATGCCCTTGCCCAGGCCTATCGTGGCAATCGGGAAGTTCTCCAGAGAATCCACGGGTTGGTTTTGGAAGACCAGATTGTTGACCATCTATTGGGCATGAGCGATGTGGTGGATGTGCCCATGTCGTTTCAGGATTTGATGGCCAGTGTTTCGGCGACAGATGAGGAAATGTGATGTCTTGGATGCATTCAAGTAATCCGCCTCCCGTGCAGGCGAATCTGGTTCCCATGGTGGTCGAGCAGACCCCGCGTGGCGAGCGCGCTTTTGATATTTTTTCCAGACTGCTGAAAGAACGCGTCATTTTCGTCGTGGGGCAGGTCGAAGATCACATGGCCAATCTTATCGTGGCCCAGTTGCTGTTTCTGGAGTCGGAGAATCCTGAAAAGGATGTCTATCTCTATGTCAACTCGCCCGGCGGCTCAGTCACGGCAGGATTGGCCATATACGACACCATGCAATTCATCAAGCCGGCGGTCAGCACCATATGCGTGGGGCAGGCGGCGAGCATGGGCGCCGTGCTGTTGGCGGCTGGCGCCAAGGGCAAGCGATATTGTCTGCCTCATTCGCGCATGATGATCCATCAGCCGCTGGGGGGATTCCAGGGGCAGGCGTCCGATTTTGATATCCATGCCCGCGAAATCCTGCTGGTCCGTGATCGGCTCAATGCCATCCTTGCCCGTCATACCGGTCAGGACATCGCTCAGATCGAACAAGATACGGATCGGGATCGGTTCATGAGTGCGGAGCAGGCCATGGCGTATGGTCTGGTGGACGCCATCTTGACCCGCCGTAGCGAAGAGACCCTTGGGAAGGTGTGAGAATCGGCTTGAGCGGACGGACGGTTTTTTCTGGCATGAGTTTTGCCGCATAATATTGCCATGGACTTGTTCACGGGTGAGGTTCCGACATGAGCGACGATACACGCGGAAAAGGCAACGAGAGTGCCAAATTGCTTTATTGCTCCTTTTGCGGAAAAAGTCAGCACGAAGTCCGCAAGTTGATTGCGGGACCTTCCGTGTTCGTGTGTGATGAGTGCGTGGAGCTCTGCAACGACATCATCCGCGAGGAACTGCAGGACAAGGCGGAATCTGATCGAAACCGCTTGCCCAAGCCGAAGGAAATCAAGAAGGTCCTCGATGAATATGTGATTGGCCAGGAATCAGCCAAGAAGACGCTTGCGGTCGCGGTCTATAACCACTACAAGCGGGTTCAGGCCAAGAGCGGTGGCAAGGACCAGGTGGAGCTGTCCAAAAGCAACATTCTCATGATTGGCCCCACGGGTTCCGGCAAGACGCTGTTGGCCGAAACCCTGGCCCGTATTCTCAACGTGCCCTTCACCATTGCCGACGCCACAACGCTGACCGAGGCCGGTTACGTGGGCGAAGATGTGGAAAACATCATCCAGAAGCTGCTCCAGAAATGTGAGTACGATGTGGAGAAGGCGCAAACCGGTATTGTCTATATCGATGAAATCGACAAGATTTCCCGCAAGTCCGACAATCCCTCCATCACCCGCGATGTGTCAGGCGAAGGGGTCCAACAGGCCCTGTTGAAGCTGATCGAAGGCACCATGGCTTCGGTGCCGCCCCAGGGTGGGCGCAAGCATCCGCAGCAAGAATTCCTTCAGGTCGACACGCGCAACATCCTGTTCATCTGTGGCGGTGCTTTCGCGGGCCTGGACAAGGTCATTGCCCGCCGCACCCAGACCGGCGGCATCGGTTTCTCGGCTGAAATCAAGAGCCCTGATTCAGAGCGGGACATGGGTCAGTTGCTCAGTGGGGTGGAACCCGAGGATCTGGTGAAGTACGGATTGATTCCCGAGTTCGTGGGTCGTTTGCCGGTGGTGGCGACTCTTGAGGAGCTGGACGAAGAGGCCTTGATGCGGATTTTGATTGAGCCCAAAAATGCCCTGTCCCGCCAATATCGTCGGCTGTTCGAGATGGAGGGATGTGAACTCGAGTTTACTGACGAAGCCCTGCGTGCTTCCGCTCGCAAGGCCATGGATCGCCGCACTGGCGCTCGGGGATTGCGCACCATTCTGGAAACGGCTTTGCTGGATGTGATGTATGAACTGCCCTCCATGAGCAACGTCCGCAAAGTGGTTGTTGATGCCGGTTCAATAAAAGGAGAATCAACGCCTTATATCCTTTACCGCAATGACGTCCCCGATCTTCCTTCCCAGGCTGCTGCGGTGGAGTGAGTTCTTGGGGAGGGGGCACTTGAAATAAGCCTGCGCCTCCCCCATTTATGCTTCTCAAGATCCCCGTTGGGGGATTGTCGATGCCTTTTCGTTTGACCCATAGTCGAACATGGCCCCCCGCTCGAGGTGAATACTCATGAAGCCAGAGGATTCCACGCCGCTAGTGGCAGAAGGTCCCCAATTTTCAGCCCCCTTATTACCCCTGCGCGATGTGGTGGTTTACCCCCATATGGTGATCCCATTATTTGTGGGTCGCGAGAAGTCCATCCGAGCCCTTGAGGCGGCCATGGAAGGTGACCGCAAGGTGCTGCTGGTGGCCCAGACCAGCGCCGAAAAGGATGACCCCGCGCGCGAAGATCTTCATGGCCTGGGCACCGAAGCCACGATTTTGCAGTTGTTGAAACTCCCCGACGGCACCGTGAAGGTGCTGGTCGAAGGCTTGCGCCGGGCCAGTCTGGAGCAGCTTGAAGAGGGGGAAGGGTATCTGATTGGACAATATCGGGCCGTATCCAACATTGGCTATGAAAAAAACCGGGAACTGGAAGTGCTGGTCCGCTCGGTGCTGAAT
>JBATEM010000123.1:0-4572 GCA_049664005.1 Candidatus Macondimonas sp. | reverse complement strand
AGGACAAACTGCTCGCCATCGGGGACAAATACGAGGAATCGATTGCCCGTGACCGGGCGATGGACGCCCCGTATCGCTGATCCAAGAACTATCCAGCAAGGACCAGGCGGAGCCGAATCCGATGTTTCAACTTGTGTTGTTTTATGCGTTTTCAGCCGTGCTGATCGGCGCCGCGCTGGCCGTGATTACGGCCCGCAATCCCGTGCATTCGGTGCTGTTTCTGGTCCTGGCCTTTTTTACCAGTGCCGCCCTGTGGCTGCTGATCGAGGCGGAATTCCTCGCCATCGTGCTGGTGCTGGTCTATGTGGGCGCCGTGATGGTGTTGTTCCTGTTCGTGGTGATGATGATTGATGTGGATCTGGCCGCCTTGCGGGAGGGATTCAATCGCTCCCTGCCTTTAGGTATGGGGATCGTGCTGCTGATCGTGCTTGAGCTTTCCGTGGTTCTGGGTGGCAGCGGCTTTTCCGGGAAGGGGGGGCCGGTTGCATTGCCGGAAGGCGGGAGCAATATCCGCGCGCTGGGCGAGGTGATGTACACCCAGTATGTCTATCCCTTCGAGATCGCTTCCGTCATCCTGCTGCTGGCCATTGTGGCGGCCATTGCCTTGACCCTGCGGCGGCGGCCCGGTCGCCTGGTGCAGAATCCAGGGTTACAGGCCAAGGTGCGACCAGAAGATCGGCTGCGGATTCTTAAAATGCCGAGCGAGACTCAGGATTAAGGTAAGCGCCATGAGACGCGATTCAGAGGGGATGAAATGATTACCTTGTCGCATTACCTGATGCTCAGTGGCGTGCTGTTCGTGCTCAGCGTGGCGGGCATTTTCATCAACCGCAAGAACGTCATTCTGCTGTTGATGTGCATCGAATTGATGTTGTTGGCCGTGAACATGAATTTCGTTGCCTTTTCCCGTTTCAGCGGGGATCTGGCAGGACAGGTATTTGTCTTCTTTATCCTCACCGTCGCCGCCGCAGAGGCCGCCATTGGTCTCGCGATCCTGGTGATTCTGTTCCGCGGCAAAGGCAGCATCAACGTCGAGGATCTCGACGTCATGAAGGGTTGATCGAGCATGCAGGGCATTTATCTGACGATTGTGCTGGCCCCGCTGGTGGCAGCGGTCATCGTGGGCTTGTTTGGCCGGCAGGTCGGCCGGACAGGCGCGCACACCCTGACCATCGCCGGAGTGGGTGGTGCCTTCTTGCTGTCGCTGTGGGTGCTCAAGGTTCATGCGCTGGATGGCGCGGCGCCTTTCAATGCAACGCTGTACACCTGGGGCGTGGTGGACGGACTGCGCCTGGAAGTGGGTTTCCTGGTGGACAACCTGACGGCGCTGATGATGTGCGTCGTCACCTTCGTGTCGCTGATGGTGCATATCTACACCATCGGCTACATGCACGAGGATGATGGCTACCAGCGCTTCTTCAGCTATATCTCGCTCTTCACCTTCGCCATGCTCATGCTGGTGATGGCCAATAATTTCCTGCAATTGTTCTTCGGCTGGGAAGCCGTGGGCTTGGTGTCCTATCTGTTGATCGGATTCTGGTACACCCGTCCGAGCGCCGTGTTTGCCAACATGAAGGCCTTCCTGGTCAACCGGGTGGGGGACTTTGGTTTTCTTCTGGGAATTGCTGCCATTCTGCAGTACACGGGGAGCCTCGATTACCGCGAGGTCTTCGCTGCGGCGCCCACTTTGCAGGGCCAAACCCTGAGCGTGCTGCCGGGGGCGTCCTGGTCGGTGTTGACCGTGATCTGCCTGCTGCTCTTCGTGGGCGCCATGGGGAAATCGGCCCAGATGCCGCTGCATGTCTGGCTGCCGGATTCCATGGAGGGCCCGACGCCGATTTCCGCGCTGATCCATGCGGCCACCATGGTGACAGCGGGCATTTTCATGGTGGCGCGCATGTCGCCGCTGTATGAACTGTCGGAAACCGCGCTGAATACCATTTTGCTGATCGGTTCCGCCACGGCGTTTTTCATGGGTTTGCTGGGCATCGTGCAGACCGACATCAAGCGGGTGGTGGCCTACTCCACCTTGTCCCAGCTCGGATACATGACGGTTGCCTTGGGTGTGTCGGCGTATTCCGCAGCCGTGTTCCATCTCATGACGCACGCCTTTTTCAAGGCCTTGCTGTTCCTTGCCGCCGGCTCGGTCATCATTGCCATGCACCACGAACAGGACATGCGTCGCATGGGTGGACTGTGGCGCTATCTGCCGATCACCTACATCACCTGCCTGATCGGTGCCTTGGCACTGATTGGTTTTCCGGGCTTCTCCGGATTCTTCTCCAAGGATGCCCTGATCGAGGCCGTGGCTGAATCCCATCTGCCGGGAGCGGGCATTGCGCATGCCGCCGTGCTGTCGGGCGTGTTCATTACTGCTTTTTATACCTTCCGGCTGATCTTTCTGGTGTTTCATGGCCCTGAGCGGTTTCGGGAGGCGGCTGGCGACAGCCACGCGGCCCACGCTGATCATGACGCCCATGACCATCATGGCGTTCACGAACCCCATGAGTCCCCCTGGGTGGTGACATTGCCGCTCATTCTGCTGGCCATCCCTTCGATCATTATCGGGGCTTTCACGATAGAGCCCATGCTGTTCGGAGACTTTTTCCGGGGTGTGATCCAGGTCTCCCATCCGCATGATGTACTGGGCGAAATGGCCGAGCATTTTCATGGACCGTGGGCTTTCCTGCTGCATGGTTTCCAGGGGCCGGCTGTTTATCTCGCCTTCGCGGGGGTTGCCAGCGCCGCTTATGTCTACCTCGTCAATCCGGCGGTGGCGGACTTTTTCGCACACCGCTTTGCCCTGGGCCGGATCGTCAACTGGATCCTGCTGCACAAGTACGGCTTCGACGCGCTGTATATCCAGGGTTTCGCCGCATTCGGGCGCGGCCTGGGGCGGTACTTCTGGCAGCGCGGTGATGTGGACTTGATCGATGGCCGACTGGTCAACGGGACGGCGCAACGCGTGGTTGCCTGGGCTGCCAAGGGCCGCACTCTGCAGTCGGGTTATCTGTATCACTATGCCTTTACCATGCTCATCGGCTTGACGGCCATGTTGGGCTGGATGCTGTTTATTCGCTGATTGCCGCGATCCGTCGCAAGGGGAAAGGAACGTCCGCATGTTTGCCGATCTACCGCTGCTGAGCCTCTTGATCTGGACGCCTGTTATTGGCGGTCTGGTGGTCCTCTGGTTGGGTGATCGGAGGCTTTCGGCTGCCCGTGGACTGGCACTGGGTGTGTCGTTGCTCACCTTCGTGCTCAGCCTGGGCCTCTGGACGGGCTTTGATGTCGGCAGTGCCCAGATGCAGTTCCTGGAGCGGGCGCTGTGGATTCCCACCTTGGGCGCAGATTACGCGCTGGGGGTGGATGGCTTGTCCATGCCGCTCATTATCCTGACGGCCTTCATGACGGTGTTTGTCATCTTTGCGGCCAAGGAATCGGTCAGCCAGCGGCCGGCCGCTTACCTGGGCGCTTTCCTGGTCATGGAAGGCCTGATGATTGGGGTGTTCGCGACCCTGGATGCCTTGCTGTTCTACATATTCTGGGAAGCCATGCTGATCCCGATGTTCCTCATCATCGGTATCTGGGGCGGACCCCGACGCATTTATGCCACCGTGAAATTCTTTCTTTTCACCTTCCTGGGCTCGGTGCTGATGCTGGTGGCCTTTATTTACCTGTATCAGCAAGGTGGCAGTTTCGACGTCCTGGGCTTGCAGCGCCTGCCGCTGAGCGCCGTCGAGCAGACCTGGATTTTCCTGGCGTTTCTGGCGGCCTTTGCGGTCAAGGTGCCCATGTGGCCGGTCCATACCTGGTTGCCAGATGCCCACGTCGAGGCGCCCACCGGCGGTTCCGTCATCCTGGCAGCCATCACTCTCAAGATGGGGGCTTACGGCTTCCTGCGCTATGCCCTGCCCATTGCCCCCGATGCCGCAGGGGAAATGGCAGGATTGATAGCAATCTTAAGCTTGATTGCCGTGGTTTATGTCGGCCTGGTGGCGATGGTGCAGGAGGACATGAAGAAGCTCATTGCTTATTCCTCCATCGCCCACATGGGTTTTGTCACGCTGGGATTTTTCCTGCCCTTTTGGAACGCCGGGCCTACTGCAGGGGAGTCGGCAGGGCTGGCCATGGCGATGACCGGAGGCGTGGTTCAAATGATTTCCCATGGCTTCATCTCCGGCGCGATGTTTCTGAGTGTCGGGGTGCTGTATGACCGTATGCACACGCGCCGCATCGCCGCTTATGGCGGCGTCGCGACGCGCATGCCGGTCTTCGCCGCATTTTTTGTACTTTTTGCCATGGCCAATTCTGGGCTGCCCGGAACTTCGGGCTTTGTGGGCGAGTTCCTGGTGATTCTGGCGAGCTTCCAGGCCAATCCCTGGATTGCGTTCCTTGCTGCCCTGACCCTGATTCTGGGGGCTTCATATTCCTTGTGGCTGGTGAAACGCGTCGCCTTCGGACCGGTAACGAATCCCGAGGTGGGCCAATTGAATGATGTCACGACACGCGAGTTTCTGATACTCGGGCTGCTGGCCGTTGCCGTGCTCGCCCTGGGGGTCTGGCCGCAACCCT
>JBATEM010000122.1:0-2180 GCA_049664005.1 Candidatus Macondimonas sp. | reverse complement strand
CGAAGGCGGTATCCGCCAGATCGCGGCTTTCCTGAACCGTCCGCTGAGCGACGCGGAAGTCGCCAAGGTTGCCCACAAGGCCAGCTTCGCCTACATGCGCGACCACGAAGATTATTTCGAGATGTTTGCCCCGAACCTGTTTAGCGTCTCGGCCGAGACCATCCGCTTCATGCAATCGGGCTCCGTGGCCCGCCACGAAGACACGGACATCCACGAGCGCGAGCGCATCCTGGCCTTCTGTCGCGAACGGCTGGCCCACGCCAGCTATCCGGTCGGGGATCACTATCCGGATGTGCTGGCGCCGCCTGCGGTCTCATCGCCCTAAGCACCGCCCCTGCTGGCTTGGTCCGCAGCGCGCATGGGAGAGGTCGTTGAGCACAGATGGCCAGCGAGGCGGGGCATGCACCGAGGCGCGTGACTCGCCGAATGTATATCGTTTGGCCTGACTGCCGGGCAACCCCCATTAACGGTTATAATGCTGCCCCCATCAGTCTCGCGGCCCCCAAGCCGCTCGCCGAGCCCCTTGTGATCGAAAATCTGCGCAATATCGCCATTATCGCCCACGTCGACCATGGCAAGACCACCCTGGTCGACCAGTTGCTCCGTCAATCCGGCACCTTGCAGGAGCGCACGGGTGGCGGCGAGCGGCTCATGGATTCCAACGACCTGGAAAAAGAACGTGGGATCACCATCCTGGCCAAGAACACCGCCATCCGCTGGCGCGACTACCACATCAACATCGTCGATACCCCCGGCCACGCCGACTTTGGCGGCGAGGTGGAGCGCGTGTTGTCCATGGTCGATTCGGTGCTGCTGCTGGTGGATGCCGTGGATGGCCCCATGCCGCAGACCCGCTTTGTAACGCAAAAGGCCTTTGCCCTGGGCCTCAAACCCATCGTGGTCATCAACAAGGTCGACCGCCCCGGCGCGCGGCCTGAGTGGGTGCTGGACCAGACCTTCGACCTGTTCGACCGTCTCGGCGCCACCGAAGAGCAGCTCGATTTCCCGGTGATCTACGCCTCGGCCCTGCGCGGTTACGCGGGCATGTCGCCCGATGTGACCGAAGGCACCATGGAGCCTTTGTTCCAGTTGATCGTCGATCGGGTCTCACCGCCCAACGTGGACCCCGAAGGCCCGTTCCAGATGCAGATCAGCAGCCTGGACTACAACAGCTACGTGGGGCTGATCGGCATCGGCCGCATCCAGCGCGGCCGCGTCAAGACCAATACACCCGTGACGGTAATCGATCCCCAGGGCCAGCGCCGTCCCGGCCGCGTGCTGCAGATCCTGGGCTTCCTGGGGTTGGAGCGGGTGGAATTCCCGGAGGCCTCGGCCGGCGACATCATCGCCTTCACCGGCATGGAACAGCTCAACATCTCCGACACCCTGTGCGATCCCGCGCAGGTCGAGGCCTTGCCGCCGTTGACGGTGGACGAGCCCACGGTGAGCATGAACTTCGTCGTCAACACCTCGCCCTTCGCCGGCCGCGAGGGCAAGTACGTCACCTCGCGCCAGTTGCGCGAGCGGCTGCAGCGCGAACTCAAGCACAACGTGGCGCTGCGCGTGGAGGACACCGAGGACCCCGACAAATTCAAGATCTCCGGTCGCGGCGAACTGCACCTGTCCATCCTGATCGAGAACATGCGCCGCGAAGGCTATGAGCTGGGTGTCTCGCGCCCCGAGGTCATCATCAAGGAGATCGACGGGCAGAAATGCGAGCCGTTCGAGGCCCTGACCGTGGATGTCGAGGAAACGAACCAGGGCAAGGTCATGGAAAAGCTCGGCGAGCGGGGCGGCGAACTGCGTGACATGGTGCCGGACGGCAAGGGCCGGGTGCGCCTGGACTATCTCATTCCCGCGCGCGGCCTGATCGGTTTCCAGACCGAATTCATGACCGCCACCAGCGGCACCGGCCTGATCTACCACGTCTTCGAACATTACGCCCCGATCAAGAAGGGCAGCCTGGCGGAACGCAACAACGGCGTGCTGATCGCCAATGGACCGGGCAAGGCGCTCGCCTACGCCCTGTTCAATCTGCAGGAGCGCGGCCGGCTGTTCATTGGCCATGGCGAGGAAGTCTACGAGGGAATGGTGATCGGCATTCACTCGCGCGACAACGATCTCGTGGTCAATCCGCTCAAGGCCAAGCAGCTCACCAACATCCGCGCGGCGGGTTCGGA
>JBATEM010000121.1:0-4103 GCA_049664005.1 Candidatus Macondimonas sp. | reverse complement strand
TCTCGCCGAACTGACCGCCGGGCTCTATGGCTCCACCTATCTGCAGCGCTGGCCATGAAATGAGCGCGACGACCGGCTTCATCGGCCTGGGCGCCATGGGGATGTCCATGGCGCGCAACCTGCACCGCGCCGGCCTTCTTGGCGCGGTGTGGAACCGTACGGCGCGCAAGGCGCAGACCTTGGCCGCCGAAACCGGCTGCATCAGCGCCGCCGATCCGGTCGACCTGGCGCGGCGCTGTGAAGTGCTGGTGCTCTGTGTGTCGGCGGATGATGATGTGCTGAGCCTGATCGCGATGCTGACCCCCGCGCTGCGACCGGGACAGATCGTCCTGGACTGCTCCACCGTGGCACCAGCCACCGCCCGCAAGGCGGCTGAACGAGTACGCCCTTGCGGCGCGGATTTCCTGGATTGCCCGGTCTCCGGTGGTGTGGAAGGCGCGCAGCAAGGCAGCCTGGTGACCATGGTGGGCGGCGAACCCGCCACGCTGGAACGTGCCCGGCCCGTGCTCGCGGCCATGACCCGGCAGATTACCTGGATGGGGCCGGTTGGCGCGGGGCAGGCCACCAAGGCGGTGAACCAGATCATGGCGGCGGGCATCGCTGCGGCGGTGACCGAAGCCCTGGCGCTGGGGGCGGCAGCCGATTTGCCCCTGGAGCGCGTCATCGAAGTGGTGAGCGGCGGTGCCGCAGGCAACTGGTTCCTCAACCAGCGCGGCCCCACCATGATCCGGGACCGTTTCGAGACCGGCTTCAAGATCGCCCTGCATGACAAGGACTTGGGAATCTGCCAGCAACTGGCGGCGGATTGCGGCGGTGATCTGCCGCTGGTGGATGCCGTGCGTGATGACTATGCCGCACTGATGGCGGCGGGCTTTGGCGATGAGGACATCTCCGCTCTCTACCGACGCAAGCGCGCGCTGTTCGGCAATCCAATCCCGCTCGTAGTAAAGTCGCCTCATGCCGAATGACCGCCCGACGCTGACCCTCGAAAAGATCGACCATACACAGCGCGTTGCCGTCGCCGGACCTTGGCGATTGCGTCATCTCTCGGGCTCCTTGAGCCCCATCCGCAGGCAATTGGCGCAATTCGGGAAAAATCCCGACGTCGAGTGGAATCTGGAAGGCGTGGAGGGGCTGGACAGCACCGGCGCGCTGCTGCTGTGGAAACAATGGGGTCAACGCCGGCCGGCGAATCTGACCCTGCGCCCCGAACATGAACCTCTGTTTCAGCGGCTGGAACAGCTTCCTCCACCCTTGCCCCCCCCGCAACGCAATCCGCTGGGGCCCGTCATCCGCCTGGGCGACACCATCCTGAACGGGCTCAAGCACCTCAGCGAAATCGTGGCCCTGATGGGACAGCTGACGCTGGAAACGCTGAGCCTGCCGGCCCAGCCGAGCCGGATCCCGCTGCGTGAAATCTCCGCCAACATCCACAAGGCGGGCGGACGGGCGCTGCTGATTACGGGCCTGGTGGGGCTGTTGATCGGCATCGTGATGAGCTATCTCTCGGCGCTGCAACTGCGCTTGCTGGGGGGTGAGCGCTTCATTGTCAACCTCATGGGCCTTGCGGTGACGCGCGAACTCGGCCCGCTGCTGGCTGCCATCCTCATTGCCGGCCGTTCCGGTTCGGCCATGACGGCGGAACTCGGCGTCATGCGGCTCACTCAGGAAATCGATGCCCTGGCGACCATGGGCATCTCGCCCTTCAAACGCGTCTTGCTCCCCAAGGTGATCGCGCTGGGACTCGCCATGCCTCTGCTGGCCTTCTGGACCATGGCGGCCGGCATCTTCGGCGGCATGCTGGTGGCCAAAAGCGAGTTGAACATCACCTTCGGACAGTTTCTCAGCGATCTTCCAAGCGCCATTCCCATCGTCACCTACTGGATCGCCCTCCTGAAATCGATCGCCTTCGGCCTCGTGATCGGGCTGGTGTCCTGCCACTTCGGCCTGCGCATCAAGCCGAATACCGAAAGCCTGGGCCAGGAAACCACCAATGCCGTGGTCACCGCCATCACGCTGGTGATCCTCACCGATGCCATTTTTGCCATCACCCTGCGTGATGTGGGGTGGTTCGAATGAGCACGGAGATGCCTCCCGTCATCGAGATGCACGGTATCGTCACCCGCTTTGGCGGCCAAACGGTGCATGAGGGCATCGATCTCGAGCTGCGCCGGGGCGAGGTGCTGGGGCTGGTCGGCGGGTCGGGTTCCGGCAAGACGACCTTGTTGCGGGAGATGATCGGCCTGCAACGTCCGAGCAGCGGGGAGGTACGGGCTTTCGGGGAATCCCTGCGTGATGCCCGCGGGCAGCGCCATGCAGCGCTGCGTGAGCGTTGGGGCGTGTTGTTCCAGCACGGCGCCCTGTTCACCGCGCTCACCGTGGCCGACAATATCGCCCTGCCGCTGCGGGAATTGCGCGTCCTGGATGAGCCTCTCATCCGCGCACTGATCCGGCTCAAGCTGGCCATGGTGGGTCTCAAGCCCGAGGACGCCAACCGTTACCCGGCCGAGCTCTCCGGCGGCATGATCAAGCGCGTGGGCCTGGCCCGTGCGCTGGCACTGGACCCGGAGCTGCTGTTGCTGGATGAGCCGACTTCCGGCCTCGATCCGGTAGCAAGCGAGTTGTTTGTCGACCTGATCGCCGAATTGCGCAGCGCCCTGGGGCTGACGGTGGCCCTGGTGACGCACGATCTGGACACCTTGGTCGATCTGTGCGATCGCATCGCCGTTCTGGCTGATCGCAGACTCGTCGCCATCGGGACGCTGGATGAAGTGGTCGCCTGCGATCATCCCTTCATCCAGGCCTATTTCCATGGCCACCGCGGTGGCCGCATCATCAACAAAAGGCAGTAAAGCGTCATGGAGAATCGAGCCTACGCCCTGCTGACCGGGCTCTTCGTCATCGGCCTGGGATTGGCGGCCGCACTGGCCTCCGTTTGGCTGAACGACAGCCGGCAGGCCCGCACGCCCTACCTGATCGTGACCCAAGGCGCGATTTCCGGCCTGGTGCCCTATTCCACCGTACGCTATCGGGGCGTGGAAATCGGCCAGGTGACCACCGTGGACTTTGCCCATGACGGCAGTCGGGATATCCACATCCAGATCGAAATCAAGTCGGACATTCCCATCACTGTGAACACCTATGCCACGCTGCGCTACATGGGCATTACCGGCCTGGCCCAGGTGGAACTGGCCGACGATGGCCCGCCAGATGCCGCGCGACTGCAAACCAGTGCCGAGACGCCGGCCCGCATCCCCATGCGGCCTTCGTTGTTCGAGTCGCTCGGCGATGCGGGTCAGGGCCTGCTGGAACAGTTCCAGGGATTAATGGGGCAGTTGCGGGAAGTGCTGGGCCCCGAAAACCAAGCCAATTTCCGCCAGATCATGGCCAACGTGGAAATCACCAGTCGCAAGGTAGCCGAGTTCACCCAGCGACTGGAGCCCTTGATCGAGTCGCTGCCCAAGATGAGCGAGGATGGCGGCAAGACCATGGCCCGCGTCGAACAGATCGCCAAGGAACTGGAGCAGACCGTGACCCAGGTGCGACAGGTGACCATGCAACTCAATACCCTGGGCACGCTGGCCGAAAGCGCCGGCCAGACTTTCCTGGTAGAAACCCTACCCTCCACCCAATCCACGCTGCGCGAAATCGAATCAGCCGCGCGCAATCTGGAACGGCTCAGCGATGAGTTGCGGCGTGATCCGTCCAGCATTCTCTACGGCCGCAATCGGGATACCGAACAAGCCAAGCCTGCCGTCCAAGGGAATCGCTAACATGAAGCCGCACCGAATCCATTTTGTGGGCGTATTGCTCCTTGTGTCCCTGCTCGCCGGCTGTGCCGATTGGCTGCCCAATCGCCGTCCCCCGCCCGCCGTGCCCCATGACCTGGGCTGGCTGCCGGCACCGGCCGCGGTGACCCTGGTGGAAATCCCGGTGGTTGCGGTGGAATCCCCGCCTTGGCTGAGTGAACCCGCCCTGCGCTATCGGCGTGCGGGCAGCGATCCCACGGCCCTGCTGCGCTATCCTGATGACTACTGGGTTGCGCCGCCGCGGGAACTGCTGCTCGATCGGCTGCAGCAATACCTGCTGGCCAGCCGCCATCT
>JBATEM010000120.1:0-2702 GCA_049664005.1 Candidatus Macondimonas sp. | reverse complement strand
GATGCAAAGGGGTTGGCATGGCCCCCCGTGACGTAGAGCAGGGCAGTCAGCCCCGCGATATCAATCAATAAATGGCGCAGGAAACGCGCCCGAGTCACCGACTCGGCGTGCCGCGTGAGTTGCCAGGCGCTCAGGTTGTCCATCGCCATGAGCAGCAGGACGGCCAGGGGCAGCGCCACAGGCACGGCCAGTCCGACGACGAGTCGAGTAAGTCCGACCACTACGCCCAGCCCGAAGATGGCGGTGCCGCGCAGCAACACCAGTCGACGCAGGTTGTTGGCCGGCAGTGGCCCGCTCATCTTGTTGGGCACGGTATTCAGCGTCATGGCTGGATTATACGGCGCCCCCTTGCGGAGGGGCTGCGACAAATTGCCGCAGCTTGGATGGTGCTCGGCGGTGCACGGGACGGATCGTTGCCGGGCCGGGCAAAGAAAATGCGTGCGTCATCGGCGTGCGGGGGCGCTTGGCGGGAGAAAACGGGGTGGCATCATGGCAAGAGCGCGATGACGCGATGAAGCTGCGGTGGCTTCAGGGCAGGGTGATGGGCAGGCCCCGATGGGCAGTGGGGCGCTGCAGACCGTCCTCGACTTGGGTGCGGGTGGCCGCGTCAGTGAGGTGTTCAATGAGGAAGAGGGCGAAATCCATGGCGGTACCGGGTCCGCGCGAGGTGATGATCGGCCCGTCCACGACGACAGCCGCCGAGGTGTCGAGCACGAGACCCGGGATGTCCAGAGGTTCGAGAAAACCGGGATACGCAGTCGCCCGCCGGCCGTCCAGCAAGCCCTGTTGCGCCAGCACGCTCGGCGCCGCGCAGATGGCTGCCACTTGCCGTCCTTGGGAAATCTGGCGGGTCAACAACACCGCAAGGCGTGGATCTTGTCCCAGTCGCCGGGCGCCCTCGGCCCCGCCGGGAAGAACAATCAGATCAAATGACGCTTCAACCACCGTGTCCAAGGTGGTGTCAGGCAACAGCCGGACACCCCGGCTGGCGAGGACCGGACCCGCTTCCAGGCCCGCCACCGTGACCTCGATCCCCGCGCGCCGCAGCAGATCGATGATGGTGACGGCTTCCATTTCCTCGCATCCCGTGGCCAGCGGCACCAGTACGCGCGGGGGCATGGCGTCGTCTCCCGCGCTCAGCGCCGCGACTGCACCAGGGTCATGCCCTTGAGCAGGTTGAGCGATTCATAGAGCTGATAGTCCGTGGCCACCAGGCCCCCATCTTTTTCTTCCGGCGCGGTCGGCGTGGCTACGGGGGCGGCCTTGCCTTCAGGCGCCAGGCGACCGCTGAGATCGGATTCGCGCAACAGCCCGGCCGGAGCATCCACCTTGCTGACCTTGATGGGCTGCAAGGCAATGTCGGGGTCGATGCCCTCGGCCTGGATCGAACGGCCTCCGGGCGTGTAGTAGCGGGCCGTGGTGAGCTTGATGGCATCGCCACTGGGCAGGGGCAGCACGGTCTGAACCGAGCCTTTGCCGAAGGTGCGGGTTCCCACCACCAGTGCGCGTTTGTTGTCCTGCAGGGCGCCGGCTACGATCTCCGAGGCCGAGGCGGACCCCCCATTCACCAGCACGACCATGGGCGCGCCGCGCAGGCTGTCACCCGGCTTGGATGGGAAATCCTGGCGGCTGGTTTTTTCCCGCCCCTGGGTATAGACCACCAGACCCGAATCCTGGAAGACGTCAGTGACCTCCACCGCCGCCGTGAGCAGGCCGCCGGGATTGTTGCGCAGATCCAGCACCAGGCCGCGCAGGGGGGCTTTGTTTTCGGCGACCAGTTTGCTCAGCGCGTCTTCGAGATCCTTGCCCGCATCGTTGCGGAACTGGGTGATGCGGACATAGCCATAGCCCGGCTCCAGCAATCGACGCTTGACGCTCTGGACGTTGATGACGTCGCGGGTCAGGGTGACCACGAACGGCGCATCCTGTTTTTCACGCAGGATGGTGAGGCGGATCTGGCTGCCGGGCTCGCCCCGCATGCGGTTCACGGCGTCGGTCAGGCTCAGGCCTTTGACCTGGGTGTCGTCGAGTTTGATGATGAGGTCGCCAGGTTGCAGGCCGGCGCGGGCGGCGGGCGTATCGTCGATGGGGGTGACCACCTTGACGAAGCCGTCTTCCATCTGCACCTCAATGCCCAGGCCGCCGAAACGGCCGCTGGTATTGATCTGCATTTCCTTGAACTCGGACGCATCCAGGTAGGAGGAGTGCGGGTCGAGACCCGACAGCATGCCGCGGATGGCATTCTGCATCAGGGCGCTCTCATCCACCGGTTCGACGTATTCCTGTTTGACCCGTTCGAGGATCTCGACAAAGTTGCGAATATCGTCAAGCGGGACTTTCTGGCCACTGGCCCGGTCGGCCAGTACCGCTTGACCCACGCCAAGACCCAGGCCCAGGAGCAGGCCCATCAGGAGGAACCACCCGCCGCGTCCTTTGGAATTCATCGTTTGCCCTTGTGATTTGGAAAGCTAGCCAGATGCGCATGCCCAAAACTTCCGGCTGCTAAAGCTGAAGTGATCGGCGCGCTGGTCTGCAAGACACTATAACGCTTTTCATGCGGCCAGTGATGTGCAACTGGGTAATTTCTTTCACTTTCGGTTCGCAGCCAGCCAGCGCTCCGGATTGACGGGATTTCCCCCCTGGCGAATTTCGAAATACAGCGCCGGGGTCGCACGGCCACCGCTGGTTCCCACGCGCCCCAG
>JBATEM010000119.1:0-2523 GCA_049664005.1 Candidatus Macondimonas sp. | reverse complement strand
ATCGGGCGGCCCGGGAGATTGCCACCGCCGCCCTGCGCGCGGGTAGCCCGGACAACGTGAGCTGCCAGATGGTCCGCTTCGATCACCTCCCGCAGCTCGACGCACGGGCGTGGCTGGACCGCCTGACTGAAAAGCCTTTTCCGCCTGATCTTGAGCCGGGAATGCGGCTGGATGGTTACCGGATCGTGCGCGGACTCCATGCCAGCGCGCGCAGTCAGGTCTATCTGGCGGTGGATGAGGAAAGTGGGGTGTCGGTAGTGATCAAGACCCCCTCGGTCAACTACCAGGACGATGCGGTTTATCTCGATCTCTTCAGTCACGAGGAATGGGTGGGCAAGCGCCTGCACAGTCCCCATGTGCTGCAGATGATCGAGCCCGTCCGGCCGCGGCAATTCCTGTACAGCGTGTCCGAATATGTCGACGGTCAGACCCTGCGCCACTGGATGCACGAACACCCCCAGGGGGATCTGCAGGTGGTGCGCGACCTGGTTGGGCAGATCGCCCGTGGCCTGATGGCCTTTCACCGGCTCGAAATGATTCACCAGGATCTCAAGCCGGAGAACCTGATCATCGACCGCCAAGGCACGGTCAAGATCATCGATTTCGGTTCCACCAAGATCGCCGGGGTGGAGGAAATTGCCACACCGATCCAGCGCCTGACCCTGCTTGGTACCCGCCACTACACCGCCCCCGAGTACCTGCTGGGCGAGCCGTGCAGCGCCCGTTCCGATCTCTTTTCCCTGGCAGTGATCACCTACGAGCTGCTGACCGGCCACCTGCCCTTCGGCGAGCACTATGACGAAACCACGATCCGCCGCCTCCAATACACCTCAGCGCGCCAGTGGGCGCCCGATCTGCCGCTGTGGGTCGACTGGGCGCTGGAAAAAGCACTGCGGCGCAACGCCGCCCAGCGTCAGGAGGAACTGTCCGAATTCCTCCACGACCTGGCCGAACCCAATCCAGCATTCCTGAGCGCCCGCCGGCCACCGCTGCTGACGCGCGCCCCGGTCGACACCTGGCGCGCCCTCTTTATCGCCAGCCTGCTGGCGAATCTGGTGCTCTTGTTTCTGCTCAGCCGGGCGTAGGCAGGCTGGATGACATCGATGCGGTGAGCCGGGGAATACCACAGCGGACGTACGCTCTACGGAGCGATTGCCTGGCTCGCTTGCCAATCAGTAGCGGGCCGCGACAACAATGCCACCGAGCCGATTTGATGGGTGGGAATAAATGCCATCCACGCTCTGGCACAGCGATCCCGTTAAGCGGACCGCCATCGCCAGGATTGGATTCAGCCGTTTTCGCCCACGTGTGGGGTGCTGTTGGTGACCTGGGCCTTGGCCAAGTGGCTCTTGTCCAGGAATTTGTCAAAGTGGATGTGGTCGTGGGAGATGCCGGCCTGTTTCAGGACCTCGATGGCGGCATCCAGCATGGGCGGCGGGCCGCACATATAGGCATGGCAGGTGGCGAGATCCGCGACTTCGCGGGTGAGGAACTCGGTGACGAGGCCGCGCGGCCCGGTCCAGTCGCTGTCCTCGGGTTCATTGGAGAGTACCGGGATGAAGCGGAATTTTCCCTGCCACTGAGCGGCGATCTGGGCCATGTCGTCCTGGCAATACAGGTCTTTCTGGGTGCGCGCACCGAACAGATAGGTGCAATCGCGCTGTGCCCCGTCGGCCACCGCCTGTTCCAGCAGGGCCTTGATGGGCGCCATGCCGCTGCCACCGGCCACACAGACCATGGGTGCTGTGCCCGAACGCAAGCGGAAATCACCAAAGGGACCACGCAGCTCCACGTGCGCGCCGAGGCGGTCGGCCTGATGCAGCCATTCGGTGAAACGGCCGCCAGGCACCTTGCGGATGTGGAACACGGCGAGATTGGCGCGCTGGGGATCGGGGCGAGCCGCAAACGAATAGGAGCGAAACTCCTCCAGCACCCCAGGGACCCGCATGTCAGCGTATTCACCGGCGGTGTATTCCATGGGGCCATCCAGCTCGATACTGATTTCCAGGATGTCGTGGGTCAGCGGCCGCAGGGCCTTGATCACGCCTTGGCGGGTCACCAGCTGGTGCACCGAGGCCTGGGCTTCGGCGGAGAGATCCAGGCCGTCGACCCGAAAGCGGACATCGGAGCGGGGCTGGCACTGGCAGGAGAGGATGTAGTTGGCGCGTAGCTCCTCCTGGCTCAGCAGATAGGTCTTGTCGGTGAATTCCTTCACCTTGCCTTCCAGCAATTGCACCTTGCAGGTGCCGCAGCCGCCAACCCGGCAGCTATAGGGAATCGGGATCCCGTCGCGCAGGGCAGCCGAGAGGAGAAAGGTTTTCTCATCGCATTCAATGGGCTTGGCCACACCCTCGATGCGGATCATATGCGGACCGGCCTTTTTCTTGCCGAACAACTTGCCGAACATGTCTCTTCCTGTCAGACGGGACCCGACGGGTCCGATGAGTGGTTATGCGACGGGCGGGCAGACCGAGGGTCAAGGTGAGCGCCAAACCGGCCCCAGACTATAGAAACCGCTCCGGC
>JBATEM010000118.1:0-8329 GCA_049664005.1 Candidatus Macondimonas sp. | reverse complement strand
CCATCGGTCACATGCGCTCGGGAGCCGAAACGCCCAGCAGGCCCAGGCCATTGCGCAGCACCTGACGCACGGCGGCAACGAGACTCAGCCGCGCATTGCGCACCGGCGCTTCGGGCACCAAAAAGGTCTGGGCGTTGTAGTAGGCGTGGAAATCCTGGGCCAGTTCCTTCAGGTAATGGGCGATGTGGTGGGGTGCATGCTGGCGCGCCGCGGCCTCGATCGTTTCCGGATAGCGGGCGAGCGTGACCAGCAGTTGTTCTTCATGCGGGCTGTCCAGCCGCTCCAGGTCTGCGGCGGCCGGATCAAAGGCATCCCCCCGCTCGGCCAATTGGGCGAACACGCTGCACACGCGGGCGTGGGCGTATTGCACGTAGTAAACGGGATTGTCGGTGCTCTGGGATTTGGCCAGCTCCAGGTCGAAGTCCAGGTGCTGTTCGTGCGAGCGCAGCACATAGAAAAACCGCGCCGCATCGTTGCCGACCTCCTCGCGTAGCTGCCGCAGGGTCACGAATTCTCCCGCGCGCGTGGACATGGAGACCTTTTCCTTACCGCGGTAGAGGATGGCGAACTGAATCAACAGCACCGTGAGCCGGTCGGCATTCTCGCCCAGCGCAGCGAGCGCCGCCTTGACGCGCGGGACGTAGCCGTGATGATCCGCGCCCCAGATGTCGATCAGACGATCGAAGCCGCGCCGGTATTTGTCGAGATGATAGGCGATGTCGGAGGCAAAGTAGGTCGGCGCGCCATTTTCGCGCACCACCACGCGGTCCTTCTCATCGCCGAACTCGGTGGCGCGAAACCACAGCGCACCGTCGCGGACCTCCGTGTAGCGGCTCTCGCGCAGGGTCTTCAGGGCGCCGTCCAGTGCGCCGCTCATGGCCAGGCTGCGCTCGGAATACCAGCGATCGTAGGTCACGCCGAATTCGGCCAGATCGTCGCGGATGTCCGACAGGATGGACTCAAGCCCGGCATTGAAGACCCTGGCATAATCGGTCTCGCCGAGCAGTTCGCGGGCCCGGGCGACCAGTGCATCGATATATCGCTCGCGGTCGCCGCCGTCGCCCTCATCCGGCGGCAATCCCGCAAAGATTTCCGCCGGCTCCCGGCGCAGCGACCGGCCGGCGCGCGCCAGCAGATCGTGCGCGATCGGCAGCAGGTAATCGCCCCGGTAGCCGTTGGCCGGGAAGGGCACTGTTTCGCCGCACAGCTCGAGATAGCGCAGCCAGACACTCGCTGCCAGGATGTCCATCTGGCGGCCGGCATCGTTGATGTAGTATTCCCGCTCGACCTGATAACCAGCCGTGCGCAGCACATTGGCCAGACTGGCGCCATAGGCCGCACCGCGTCCATGGCCGACATGCAGGGGCCCTGTCGGATTGGCGGACACGAACTCCAGCAGCACGCGCTCGCCTCGCCCCAGATCGCTTTCCCCATAGCGCTCGCCCCGCGCCAGGATTTCGCGCAGCTCGTCCTGATAGGCCAAGGGCCGCAGACGGATGTTCACGAAACCCGGACCAGCCACTGCCACATCTGCCACCTGCGGATGGGCCGGCAAGGCGCGCGCCAGCGCATCGGCCAGCTCGCGGGGCTTGCGCCCGCAACGAGGCGCGGCAATCAAGGCCCAGTTGGTGGCGAAATCACCGTGGGCGCGGTCGCGGGTGCGGTCGAGTTGCACCGGGAGGGCGCGCACCACGTCGGGACAGTCGGGAAGTTGGGCAATGGCCTGGGACAGCCAATGCGCGATGGCATGTTTCAAAGCGCGACCTCGAAGCGGCGGGAAGGCAAGGTGGCAATGGTATCAGCGCTCCGGCGACTTGTTGAGCGGTGCCTCCTCGGTTGGTGTCAGATCCAGGGCCGCGGAGTTGATGCAATAGCGCAAGCCGGTGGGCGCCGGCCCATCGGGAAATACATGCCCGAGATGGGCGGCGCAGCGGGCGCAGCGTACCTCGATCCGGCGCATGCCGTGGCTCACATCCTCATGACGCACGATCGCGTCCGTTGCAACCGGATCCCAGAAGCTGGGCCAGCCTGAACCGGAATCGTATTTGGTGGTGGAGGCGAACAGCGGCGCATTGCAGCAGACGCAGCGGTACAGGCCAGGCTGTTTGCAATCATGGTACAGCCCGCTGAACGCAGGTTCCGTGCCGCCCTCGCGGGTGATCCGATACTGCTCGGCGCTGAGCCGGGCGCGCCACTCGGCATCGGTTGTGGGCGGTTTGTCCATGACGGCTTCTCCAGATGACAAAGCTTTGCTCAGGATAGCAGCAGGAGCTGCGTGCGTGTCCCTGAAAATAACGGTCAAATAAAGACGGCCCCTGGTGGGGCCGTCATTGGGCACGTCGGCGAATGCGGGGACGATCAGAAATAGTAGATCGCGCCCACGCTGCCCGTCACGCCTTCGCTCTGGGCATCCAGATCGTCGGAGTCTTCGTAGCGATAGCCCACTTCGAAGTTCAGGCCCAGTTCAGGCAGACCGCTCAGCATGAATTCGGCGCCGATGGCAGGATAGACGAACCAGCCGCTGGTATCCGCATCGCCTGCCGGGGTTTCCAGCTCGGCATTGTTGTAGCCCGCTTCCAGCGAGGTCAGGAATTTGCTGTTTTCCCGCACAATCGGGGCGAAAATGCCCTTGATGGCTACCGCATAGCTGGTGAATTCTTCGTCGCCCTGTTCGTCGTTCTGATAGTACACGGTGCCCTGCAGCCCCTTGTCCTCAGTGACCCAGTAACGGCCAGCCAATGCGACGGCATCTTCTTCGATGATCTTGCTCAGGCCCAGACCGAACTTGCCGGCGGTTTCGGTGGCAAAAGCCGCGGGGGCAGCCACCACGGCAGCCAAGGCAGCGGCGGATACCAGGGATTTCAGTTTCATGATGCTCATTTCCTTCAGCCCTCTTAGTCTAGTCATCTTTTATAAAAGACGATGGTTTCAAGCTTGTGGCAGCCTCAGAGTGGCGGCGCCAATTTTTCACAGGCCATGGGATGGCCGCAAAAGATGGTATTGTTTATCCATCTGATATGCAATGAACATGATGAATAACTTGAGATATGCCCTATTTCAGGGCGCGGCACATATGATTTATTCAGCGCATTGCCGCTAACATGCTGCTTTCCGCCTCGATCCAGTCGCGCGCGCGCTGGATCAAGGCCTCTGCATCCAGGCCTGAGGACTCCAGCGGCGGGCCAATGTGAATCCGCGCCGTTCCCGGTCGGATGCGCCAGCCAGCGCCGGGCCAGAACAAGCCGGTGTTGACGGCAATCGGCACCACCGGAACCCCGGCGCGCTGGGCCAGCCAGACGCCGCCCAGATGATAAGGACGGGACTCTCCAGGGGCTACCCGTGTCCCTTCCGGATATACAACCACCCACAGGCCCTGGCACAGGCGATCCTGACCCTGCACCAGCAACGCCTTGAGCGCCGTGCGCGGCTGACTGCGATCAATGGCAATCGGCTGCATCAAGCTCATGCACGATCCAAACAGCGGGATGCGCAGCAACTCCCGCTTGAGTACCCAGGTCTGGGGGGGCAGGATCAGGGGCAGCAAAAACGTTTCCAGCATCGACTGATGCTTGCACAGCACCACAGCGGGACCGTCCGGAAGATGCTCCAGACCCTGCACCGTGAACCGCAGTCCCACGATCCAGCGCAGTATCCAGGCATGGAAGCGCAGCCATGCCTGGGCCAGCCGATAGCGCCGAGGCGGTGAAAACAGTCGATGGGTGCCCACCACGACAGGCGCCCACACCAGCATGCTGAGCCCCAGCACCCCGTAAAAAATCAGGCATCGCGTGGCTTGCAACAGGCCTACATCGGCATCACGCGCCATCGCGCTGTTCCTCGATAGCGGCCGCCCGGCTGATCCAATCCGCGGCAAATGCGGCCAGGTTGGGGAATACGGTCAAACCCGCGACATCCGGCCATTCGCGCAGCGCCTTTTCGCCATGACCGGTGCGCACCAAAATCGGCAGCGCGCCCACCGACCGGGCCGCTTCGAGATCCCGGACCGCATCTCCCACCACGGGCACACCGATCAGATCGATACCGGCCCAGGTGGCGATCTGTTGCAATAGACCCGCTTGTGGTTTTCGGCATGCACACCCGGCATCCGGCGCATGCGGGCATACAAACACCCCGAGAAGCTCACCCCCCGCTGCTTTCACCGCAGTTTCCAGTTTGGCATGGATGGCGTCCAGATCCTGTTCGGACAACAGTCCCCGACCCACGCCAGATTGATTGGTGGCCACCACCACGCCGTAGCCGGCCTGGGTCAGCGCCGCGATGGCCTCCAGGCTGCCGGGGAGGAAATCCAGTTCAGAGGGGGTTTTGACATAATCGGCCCGGTCGCGATTGATCACCCCGTCCCGGTCGAGAATGACCCAGCCTCGTTCGGGAGGCGTGCCGGGCGGGGGTGTCGGGATCATGGCCAAGACGCAACGCAGCGGATTTATCTGGCAGCCGGGAGTTGGGCGATGTCCGCCACCTCCCAGAACAGCGCCCGCAACTGCGCCAGCAGCGCCAGACGATTGGCGCGCAGCGCGGGATCCTCGGCATTCACCAGCACCGCGTCGAAAAAGGCATCCACTGGCGCCCGCAACGCCGCCAGAGCCGACAGAACCGCCATGTAATCACGCTGCATCAGCAAGGGGCCGGTCTCGGCCCGTTTGGCGGCAAGCGCATCGAACAAGGCCTGCTCCGCCGGCTCCTGCAGCAAGGCGGGATTGACGTCGGCGGGAGTCGCGTTGGCTTGCGATTTGGCGAGAATGTTGGCCACCCGCTTTTGCGCCGCCGCCAGCGCCGCCGCCTCGGGCAGACGGCGGAAATGATCCACGGCCCGCACCCGCCGGTCGAAGTCAAGCACCGTGGCGGGATCGCGCGCCATGACGGCCAGGAAGACCTCCGCCGGGATGCCTTGGTCTTCATGGATGGCCCGCAGCCGCTCCAGAATGTAGGCGCGAACCGCATCGGCCGGCTCCTGCTTGAGGGGCCCATAGCCTGTCCGCGCCTGGTCCAGTGTCAGCCGCAGATCCAGTTCCAACGCACGCTCGATCAGGATGCGCAATACGCCGATGGCGGCCCGACGCAGCCCAAACGGGTCCTTGGAGCCGGTGGGCGGCTGGCCAATGCCGAAGATCCCGGTCAGGGTATCGAGCCGGTCGGCCAAGCCCAAGATGCAGCCGGTGAGGGTGGTGGGCAGGGCGTCCCCGGCGAATGCGGGCAGGTATTGCTCCCGCAACGCGAGCGCCACCTCCTCCGGTTCACCATCCCGGCGGGCGTAATGGGCGCCCATGATGCCCTGGAGTTCATCGAACTCGCCCACCATGTCGGTCATCAGGTCGCATTTGGACAGCAGTGCCGCGCGCCGCGCCAGCGCTGGATCCGCGCCGATCCGTTCGGCAATCCATCCCGCCAGGGCGATCACCCGCTCGGTCTTGTCGGCGAGGCTGCCGAGTTCGACTTGAAAAGTCACCGAGGTGAGTCGCTCGAAACGGGCCGCCAGCGGCTGCTTGCAGTCCTGCTCAAAGAAAAACGCCGCGTCTGTCAGGCGCGGGCGGATCACCCGCTCGTTGCCGTCGATCACCTGGGCGGGGTCGCGCGACTCCAGATTGGCCAGGGTGATGAAGCGATTCAGCAGGCGCCCGTCGGCATCCTGCACGGGAAAGTATTTCTGGTGCCCTTTCATGGACGCAATGAGGGCTTCGGCGGGCACGTCAAGGAAGCGTTTCTCGAAGCTGCCTACCAGCGGCACAGGCCATTCCGTGAGGGCCGTGACTTCATCGAGCAGTGCGGGATCCAGGATCGCCTCGCCCCCCGACGCGGTGGCGGCCGCCGTGACCCCGGCCTCGATGCGTGCGCGCCGCCGGTCGAAATCGGCCAGCACGAAGGCCGTCTCCAGGCAATCCGGATAGTCGGCCGGACAGGTCAGGGCGATGGGCGCGGGCGCGTGGAAGCGATGGCCGCGGCTATGGCGGCCGGCAGCAACGCCCAAGACCTCGCCGGGCACGATCTCGGTGCCGAACAACAGCACCAGCCAGTGCACCGGGCGCACGAATTCATGGCGGTTCGCGCCCCAACGCATGCGTTTGGGGATCGGCAGGCCATCCAGGGCTCGGCTCACCAGGGCTGGCAACAGCACAGCGGTCGACTCGCCCTGCCGCAGCATGCGGTGCACCAGACGTGCCTGCCTGTCCTCTCCAACCTGTTCCAGGGCCTCGACCTCAACACCACAGCCGCGGGCAAACCCCAAGGCGGCTTGAGTCGGTGTTCCCTCGGCCGTAAAGGCGGCCATCAGACTAGGGCCCAACTTTTCCTCTACCTGGTCCGGCTGCTGGGCCAGAACATCGGTGATCTTGACCGCCAGGCGCCGTGGCGTGGCATAGGCCGTAACCGTCCCGAAGTCGAGCCGGGCCGCAGTCAGCTCCTGTGCCACACCTGCGGCAAAGGCATCGCGCAGCGCGCGCAAGGCCTTGGGCGGCAGCTCCTCGGTGCCCAGTTCGATCAACAGGTCCTCGCGCCTCATGGTGCGGGCTCCGGTTGGGGTTGCCAGGTGGTCAGGATTTCCTGACGCAAGGCCGTCGGGGCCAGCGGAAAGCCGAGACGGGCTCGGGCATCGAAGTAGGCCTGGGCAACCCGGCGCGCGAGTGTTCTCACCCGCAGGATGTAGCGCGCCCGCTCGGTTACCGAAATGGCATGGCGAGCATCCAGCAAATTGAAGGCGTGAGAGGCCTTCATCACCATTTCATAGGCAGGCAGGGACAGGTTGCGGTCCATCAGCCGCCCGGCCTCGGACTCATACAGGTCGAACAGGCGCAACAGTTCGCCCACCGGCGCTTCCTCGAAGTTGTAGGTCGACATCTCCACCTCGTTCTGGTGAAACACATCGCCGTAGGTCACTGGCTTGCCGTCGGGCCCGACGGTCCAGATCAGGTCGAAGATGGAGTCCTTGCCTTGCAAATAGAGCGCAATGCGCTCCAGTCCGTAGGTGATTTCGCCCGTGACCGGGAAACATTCCAGACCGCCCACCTGCTGAAAATAGGTGAACTGGGTCACTTCCATGCCATTGAGCCAGACCTCCCAGCCCAGCCCCCAGGCGCCCAGCGTGGGGGATTCCCAGTTGTCCTCGACAAAGCGGATGTCATGCACCAGGGGATCCACCCCCAGCTCCCGCAGCGAGTCGAGGTAGCGCTCCTGGATGTCCAGGGGTGAGGGCTTCATCACCACCTGAAACTGGTAGTAATGCTGCAGGCGGTTGGGATTGTCGCCATAGCGGCCATCCTTGGGCCGGCGACAGGGCTGGACATAGGCTGCGTTCCAGGTTTCCGGTCCAATCGCCCGCAGGAAGGTGGCTGGATGGAAGGTGCCGGCGCCCACCTCCATGTCCAGGGGCTGGAGGATCACGCAGCCCTGGCGGGCCCAGAAGGCCTGCAGGGCCAGGATCAGGTCCTGGAAGGTTTGTGGGGACGCGCTCATGGAACTCCGTGCCGGAAATGGACTTCAAGCAAGTCCGGGGCTAGCAAGGGCCGGAAGTATAACGGTCCCTGCGCTGGGGATGCATCCCGCACCCTGTCCGGGAATGGGGTGGGGGTGCTAACCTTGCTGCGCGAGATCCCGCCCATTTCCGTTCGCACGGCGTTTCCAGTCCTTGGTTTTGGCGTGTGCACTTGTTTGGGGCGAAAAAATACTGATGCCCCAATATAAGGCATTATCTTGACCGAGTTCGTGGTAGAAAGCCCTATCGCAGGGCGGTCATGCGGCATTGTGTCATGGCATGCTTCATGCCTTGGTCCATGGGCTACCCATCTTCAAGGATGCGCACTTCTTGAAGCCTTATCCGACGTATTTGGAGGAATGCAATGTCAATGTCTGGCGATGATGTGCTGAAGCTGATCCAGGACAAGGAAGTCAAGTTTGTGGACTTCCGTTTCACCGATACCCGCGGCAAGGAGCAGCACGTCACGGTGCCCGCCCATACCGTGGATGCCGAGGTATTCGAAGGCGGCAAGATGTTCGACGGCTCCTCCATCGCCGGCTGGAAGGGCATTCAGGAATCCGACATGATCCTGATGCCGGATCCCGAAACTGCGCGGCTGGATCCTTTCTTTGAAGAACTCACCCTCAACCTGACCTGCGATGTGGTGGAGCCTGCCACCATGCAGGGCTATGACCGCTGTCCACGTTCGCTGGCCAAGCGCGCGCTGGCCTATCTGCAGTCGACCGGCGTTGCCGACACCGCCTTTTTCGGACCGGAAAACGAATTCTTCATCTTCGACGACATCCGCTGGGGCGCCGACATCAGCGGCTGCTTCTACAAGATCGACTCCGAGGAAGCCGG
>JBATEM010000117.1:0-3521 GCA_049664005.1 Candidatus Macondimonas sp. | reverse complement strand
GTTCTTGAGTCTGTTCTGATGGCCCATCAAAAGTCTGTTTACAGCGCGCGCCCGCAGTTCAGGCGAAATCCTGCGGCGCCTGGCGTTGCCAGTCGACGAGCGAGCTGCGGAAATCGAAGCGGAAGGGGAAGTTCAGGGTTTTGAGTGTGGCGGGAACGATGTGGGTGGGACGGGCCGCCTTGCGCACCCGCATGGGGTGGATGGGGCTGTTGCCGCCCAGCGCGGCATTGATCAGCCCGGCGGCGGGGATGAGCAGGGACAGGGGGAGCGGGATCACCGGGGCGCGGCTGCCCAGGTGCGTCTTGACGTGGTCGACCAGCGCGCCCAGGGGCTCGGTGGGGTCTTCCACGTAGTTGTAGCGGATCAGGGCGTCGTCGCGATCCATCAGGAAGGCGATGCTGTCCAGCAGGCCCTCGATGTAGCCATAGGACTTGTGGATGTCGGGCGAGCCCGGATAGGCGAAATAGCCGCGCTTGATGGCGCGGATCATGCGCAGGATGTTGCCCGGATCGCCGGGGCCGTAGATCACCCCGGGCCGGCAGATGATCAGTCGCCGGCCCGGCGCGGCCGCTTGCCAGTGCGCATGCATCAGCTCGGCGGGGTATTTGGAGGCGCCATAGGGCGACACCGGGCAGATCGGCGCGGTTTCATCGGTCGGCCCGTCGGTGGGGCCATAGACCGCGATGCTGCTGGTGAAATACAGGTTCGGGCAGCCCACCGCCTCGGCATAGGCGATCACTTCCCGGGCGCCGGCCAGGTTGGTGTCGAAATATTCGCTGGCTTCATGGCCCGGCTCGCGATGCACCGCCGCCAGGTTGAAGATCCACGCCGGGGCCTCGGGGGTGAGGTCCGTTGGGATCGGCCGGCGCACATCGGTGACCGATGCGCTGATGCCCGGCAGGTCGGGCAGCGGATTGGGGCGCAGGTCGGCCAGATGGATCTGGTCGAAGCGGCCCGTGGCGAGCAGGCGCCGGGCCAGGTGCGCGCCGATGAAGCCGGCGCCGCCGAAGATCACGCAAGTGGTCATGCTGGATTTCCTGCTCCACAGTGCTTTGCCAAAGAGCCACCTATCGGCCCGAGGGCGGGCCTCCTACAGGCGATGCCTCCGCTGTGGGAGCGGCGCCCCCGCCGCGATCGGCCTCGTTTCAGCTTAAACCCAGTTCTCCAACAACAAGCCTGGCACACGGGAAAATTCCTTTTCGTTGTTCGAGACCAAGGTCAATCCCAAACTGCGGGCGTGGCCTGCAATCATCAGGTCGTAAGGTCCGATTCCTTGTCCGGACCGCTCCAGCACCGCCCGGATTTGGCCATAGTGCATGGCCGCTTTGTCATCAAACGGCAGTACATCCAGTCGGGCAGCAAAGCGCTCCACCTGATCGAGATTGTGTTCCGGGCGCGCCGACTTCTCCGCGCCGTACAACAGTTCGGCCAGAACAATTGACGAAATGGCCAAATGGGCCGCGTGGCGGTTGAATCGCTCCCGAATGTGAGCCGGCCGCTGCTTCAGGGTATAGATGCAGATATTGGTATCCAGCAGATAGCGCAGCGTCACAGTCCATCCCGCTGCTGCATCTCCGGCTGATTGCGTTCGGTCATGAAGTCATCCGTCACGCCGGGGCCATCGAAAAAATCATCCCAGCCGTGCCCGATCGGGACAATCAGCCGCGCCTGACCCATGCGGATGACTTCGACCCGTTTCACCTCATCGGGCAAGGCCACCGCTTTGGGCAGGCGCACCGCCTGACTGCGATTGCTCTTGAAAACCGTGGTTTCGGTCATGGCGATTCCTCGGGCGCTGAATCATGCGTGGAAAAGGACGGTTTCATTGTTCGGTCGGCTGAGCGATATGTCAATGGGATATACGTTGCGGGTGCGCGCCGATGAAGCCGGCGCCGCCGAAGATCACGCAAGTGGACATCAGGCGCTAGATGACGCGCTTTCAGCGCCTACAACCGCGCTTCCGACGCGTGCGCCAGATACCACCGGTAGGTTTCCCGGATGCCGTCTTCCAGACCGATGCGGGCGCGCCAGCCGAGTGCGTGGAGGCGTGAGACATCCAGCAGCTTGCGCGGCGTGCCGTCGGGCTTGCTGGGATCGAGCACGATCTCGCCCTCGAAACCCACCACGCGCTGCACCAGAGCCGCCAGCTCGGCGATCGAGATATCCTCGCCCACGCCGACGTTGACGATGCGCTCGTCGTCATAGCGCTCCATCAGGAACAGGCAGGCATCGGCCAGATCGTCCACATGCAGGAATTCGCGCCGCGGCGTGCCGCTGCCCCAGACCACCACCTGCGCCGCGCCGCTCACCTTGGCCTCGTGGAACTTGCGGATCAGCGCCGGCAGCACATGCGAGTTGGCGAGATCGAAGTTGTCCCCCGGCCCGTACAGATTGGTCGGCATCAGGCTGATGGCGTCGAAGCCGTACTGGCGCCGGTAGGCCTGACACATCTTGATGCCGGCGATCTTGGCGATCGCATACCACTCGTTGGTCGGCTCCAGCGGCCCGGTGAGCAGGCAATCCTCCGGCATCGGCTGGGGCGCGAACTTGGGGTAGATGCAGGACGAGCCGAGGAACAACAGCTTCTTCACGCCGTGACGCCAGGCGGCATCGATCACCGCCGTCTGGATCTGCAGGTTGTCGCGCAGAAAATCCGCCGGATAGCTGTTGTTGGCATGGATGCCGCCCACCTTCGCCGCCGCCAGGAACACAAACTCGGGCCGCTCGGCGGCGAAAAACGCCTGTACCGCCGCCGCGTCGCGCAGGTCCAGTTCGGCGCGATCGCGCAGCAAGAGGTTGCCAAAACCGGCCTGTCGCAGCCGGCGCACGATGGCGCCGCCCACCAGCCCGCGATGGCCGGCAACGAAAATCCGGCTGTCCTCATTCATGGTGGTCATAGGTCGGATACCCCTCGCGGCGGCACAGTTCATCGCGTTCGGCGGCCTTCAGGTCTTCGCGCACCATCTCGGCCACCAGTTCGGTAAAGCTCACCCGCGGCGCCCAGCCCAGCCGCTGCTTGGCCTTGGCCGGATTGCCGAGCAGTGTTTCGACTTCGGTCGGGCGGAAATAGCGCGGATCGACGGCCACCAGACAGCGGCCGCTGCGCGTGCAGATGCCGCGCTCGGCGACGCCTTCGCCTTCCCAGCGCAGCGCGATGCCGAGCTCCGCCGCCGCCCGCTTGACAAACTCGCGCACCGAGTGCTGCTCGCCGGTGGCGATCACATAATCGTCCGGCGTGTCCTGCTGCAGCATCAGCCACTGCGCCTCCACGTAGTCGCGCGCATGGCCCCAGTCGCGCAGGGCGTCCAGATTCCCCAGATACAGCCGCTCCTGCAGGCCCAGCTTGATGCGCGCCAGGGCGCGGGTGATCTTGCGCGTGACGAAGGTCTCGCCCCGCACCGGCGATTCGTGGTTGAACAAAATGCCGTTGCTGGCATGCAGCCCATAGGCCTCGCGGTAGTTCACCGTGATCCAGTAGGCATAGAGCTTGGCGGCGGCGTAGGGCGAGCGTGGATAGAAGG
>JBATEM010000116.1:0-1736 GCA_049664005.1 Candidatus Macondimonas sp. | reverse complement strand
GGGGAGTTTGAATACTACAAGGACCCGGCCAAGACGCAGGAAAGCCGCCATGGGGAATTGTTCACCGTGGGCGATATCGGCTATCTGGATGAGGAGGGCTGGCTGTTCCTGTGCGACCGGGCCAAGGACCTGATCATTGCGGGTGGCGTCAATATCTATCCGGCGGAGATCGAGAAGGTGCTCATGGAGCATCCCAAGGTGGCCGATGCAGCCGTGTTCGGGATTCCCAACGAGGAGTGGGGCGAGGAGGTGAAAGCCGTGATCCAGGCGGCCGACGGGGTGGAGCCGAGCCCGGCGCTGGCCGAGGAACTGCTGCGGTTCGCCACCGAACGCCTTGCCCGTTTCAAGCTGCCGCGGTCAATTGATTTCATCGCCGAACTGCCGCGCCTGGATACCGGCAAGCTGTACAAGCGCTACTTGCGTGATCCTTACTGGGAGGGCAGAGATCGGAAGATTTGATCGTCCGTGCGAATGGCAAAACCATTCAAAAATAAAGGGCCAAAGCCTATTGAACGACCGTTTAATTAGGCGTATATAGAAAGTGAGGATGCTGGATTCACCTCCAGAATCCCAGATAAACGTCATGGGGAGCGAGGCGCACGGCTTCAACCCGTGATGAACCTTGAAGTAAACCTAAGGGGCAAAGACCCCATGCCGGCAAAGGTGGGTTTGCCCACCGCCGGTCCATCGCAACTAGAGGAGACATGACCATGAGTACTGTGATGAATCAAGGGGTGGTCGCGCCTGCGGCGAACACGGAAGCCCCCCGCCCGCCTTGGATCATGGCGTTTGGCGTTGCTGCGGTTGCCATGGCCTTTGTGGCGCTGGTGAAGTGGTATCAACACGCCTTTTCCTGGACCGTGGGAACGGATTCGTTTTCCCCCGAGTTCCAGGTCTATTGGATGAGAATCTTCTACGCCCAGATCATTGGACTTCCGCTCCTGGGCGCCATCGGCGCGGTATGGCTCTGGGTGACCCGGGATCGGGATATCCAGAATCTACCCGCCCGTGATGAACTGGCGCGGTTCTATGCCATGTTCAGCATTCTCGTGGTCGCGGCGATCGTGCTGATCTCGGCCTTGGGGTTGTTGACCGAGGCCGATGCGGCCTGGCATCAGGTGGTCGTGCGGGACACGGATTTCACCCCCACGCACATCTTCCTGTTCTATCTGGGGATTCCCGCTGGCCTGGGCGGTTTGGCCATGGCCTGGATCTGGGTGCACACCCGGCTGCCCTATTTCGCCAATCGGGTTTCATTGCCCCTGTCCTTGGCAATCATCGGCTTCATGATGGCTGGCCCGGTGGTGGCGTTCAACGAATGGGCGCACACCTTCTTTTACGCCGAGGAATTGTTCGCTGCCCCGGTGCATTGGTTCTTCGTGCTGGCCGGGTTCTTCCTGGTGTTCCTGATTGGTTTCGTGATTCAGTGCATGCAGCGCATGTATGAGTTGACCCAGGGCTATAGCCTGGAGGAGGTGGAGCGGGAGATGGGGTTGATCCGTCGTTGACTGGCGGTTGAGGTGGATGGGACGGATCGGCACGAAGGAGCGTCACCGATCCGTCCCAGCTCCGATGAGGATTGCACCTAGCGCTCAGTCGTCTTCCGCGATGGTGCACGGTCCCTGTGTCACGAAATGGCCAACAGAAAAAGGAAGAGCTGGCATGTCCATTGAATTCGGTTCCACTGAACAGACTGATATTTCCCGCGTGCCGAACGGCAAGGCGTTGACAAACGT
>JBATEM010000115.1:0-1913 GCA_049664005.1 Candidatus Macondimonas sp. | reverse complement strand
TACACCGCCTGGATGGAGGTGATCGAACCGGTCTTGGTCGAGGTGATGCGTTCCTGCAGGCGCCCCATTTCCTCGGCCAGCGTCGGCTGGTAGCCCACCGCCGACGGCATGCGGCCCAGCAACGCGGATACTTCGGTACCGGCCAGGGTGTAGCGATAGATGTTGTCGACGAAGAACAGGATATCGCGGCCTTCATCGCGGAAGTATTCCGCCATGGTCAGCCCGGTCAGCGCCACACGCAGACGGTTGCCCGGCGGCTCGTTCATCTGACCGTAGACCATGGCCACCTTGGACTCGGGCAGGTTCTTCAGGTCGATAACGCCGGATTCGGCCATTTCGTGGTAGAAGTCATTGCCTTCGCGGGTACGTTCACCGACACCGGCGAACACCGACAAGCCGCTGTGCTCCTTGGCGATATTATTGATCAGTTCCAACATGTTGACGGTCTTGCCGACACCGGCGCCCCCGAACAGGCCAACCTTGCCGCCCTTGGCGAAGGGGCAGAGCAAATCGATCACCTTGATGCCGGTTTCCAGCAAATCAGTGGAACCCGATTGTTCCTCATAGGAGGGCGCCGTGCGATGGATCTCCCAGCGCTCCTCGCAGAGCACCTCGCCCACCTCGTCCACGGGATTGCCCAAGACGTCCATGATACGGCCCAAAGTACCCTTGCCGACGGGCACCGAAATAGCCGCACCCGTGTTGCGGACATCCAAGCCGCGACTCAGACCATCGGACGGCCCCATGGCGATGGTTCGCACCACCCCATCGCCCAGTTGCTGCTGGACTTCCAGAACCAGGCCAGCGGACTCGACCACCAAGGCATGGTAGATCGCAGGGACCGCGTCCCGGGGGAATTCCACGTCCACCACGGCGCCAATGATCTGAACGATTTTTCCGGAGCTCATCTGTCTGGTTCCCCTAAGGCTTAGGTCCGCATCTGCGCGGGTCGCGCAAGGTAATTGGGTGCTGCTGTCCAGCAGTTCAGGACACGGCGGCCGCGCCAGCCACGATCTCGGCCAGTTCCTGGGTAATGGCGGCTTGACGGGCCTTGTTATAGACCAGCGTCAGCCGCGTGATGACTTCACCCGCATTGTCAGAAGCCGATTTCATGGCCACCATGCGAGCAGCCATCTCACAGGCAATGTTTTCAACCACCGCCTGGTAAATCTGTGACTCCACGTAACGCACCAGCACGTCGTCCAGCAAGGCTTCCGGACTGGGTTCGTAAATGTAGTCCCAGTTCTGCAGCATCTCGGACTCGCGCACCGGTTCCACCGGCAACACCTGCTGCACCACGGGTTTTTGCGTCATGGTGTTGACGAACTCGTTCCGCACCAACAGCAGCCGATCGATCTGGCCGTCGCGGTAGGCATCGAGCATCACCTTGATGGTGCCGATCACCTGGTCGAGATGGGGACGATCCCCCAACCCGGTTTGCTGGGCCACAATCGCGCCACCCAGGCGCCGGAAAAAGCCGACGCCCTTGCCGCCCAGAATCGCCAGATCAACGGCAACGCCCTGTGCATCCCAGCGCCGCAGCTCACCCAGTACGGTCTTGAACAGATTGATGTTCAGGCCACCGCACAAGCCGCGATCGGTCGAGACGAAGAGGATGCCAACCCGTTTGACCGGCTCCCGCGGCAACAGGAAGGGGTGCCGGTAATCCGGATTGGCTGCCGCCAGGTGACCAATCACCTGGCGCATGCGCGCGGCATAGGGCCGGGTGGCGCTCATCTGATCCTGCGCCTTGCGCATCTTGCTCGCCGCGACCATTTCCATGGCCTTGGTGATCTTCTGCGTGTTGCGAACGCTGCGGATCTGGGTGCGTATTTCTTTGGTGCCGGCCATATCTCACCTATCGGGTTCGTGGCTTACCAGGTCCCGGTGGCCTTGAAGTCCTCGATGATCTT
>JBATEM010000114.1:0-4455 GCA_049664005.1 Candidatus Macondimonas sp. | reverse complement strand
GTCCAGGCCGTAGGCCCCGCCGCGCGCCACCGCGCCCAGCGTGGACCAGTGCCCGAACACCACCCGCAGACCCTGGGCAGCCGGGGGGTGAATCTCGAACCAGGGCTTCAGGGGCGACGCGACCGTATCCGGGGCGCCCTTGGCGCGCAGGTCGAGGCGACCCTCCGGCGTGCAATAGCGCATGCGCGTCAAGGCATTGATGACAAAGCGCCAGCGCGCCAAGCCGGCCAGATCGGGCGACCAGCGGTCGGGCTCATCGCCGTACATGTCTTGCAGGAACCCACCTGCCGCCTCGCCGGCCAGCACCGCCTCCACCTCGCGGGCGCAGGCCTCGGCCGTGGGCAGATCCCAGGGCGGGGGCAGACCGGCATGAACCAGGGTGTAATGAAGTTGAGCATCGTGGTGCAACAGGGGGCGGTGGATCAGCCAATCCATCAGCTCATCGCGATCCGGGGCACGCAACACCGGCACCAGGGTGGGATGGGCCTTGGTTGCCCCGGCAACCCCGCGGGCATGCAGGGACAGCAGGTGCAGGTCGTGGTTGCCGAGCACCGTGACCGCCGCATCCCCCAGCGCGCGGACAAAACGCAGACATTCCAGGCTCTGGGGGCCCCGGTTGACCAGATCGCCAGTGAGCCACAAGCAATCAACGGCGGGATCGAAATGCAGGCGGTCGAGCAGGCGGCGCAGCGGATCCAGACATCCCTGCAGATCGCCGACGGCATAGGACGCCATGGGTTTTCAGTGCAACTGGCTGCGGACAGCCAGGGTGAAGACCGGGATCTCGGCCTCGAAATGGGTGCCGTCCTCGGCCACCATCTGGTAGCTGCCGCGCATGGAGCCGACCGGCGTCTCCAGCATGGCGCCGCTGGTGTAGGTGTAGGTATCCCCCACTTCCAGCACGGGCTTCTCCCCCACCACGCCCTCGCCGCGCACCTCCTGCACATGACCTTCGCCGTCAGTGATCAGCCAGTGGCGCGACAACAACCGCGCCGTGACCGTGCCGCTGTTGTGCAGGGTGACGGTATAGGAAAACACGAAGCGATCCGTGCCGGAGTCCGACTCCAACGGCAGGTATTCGCTGACAACGGACACATCGATCCGGTAGACAGGGGCATCTTGGGTCATGGAAGCCATCCGGGGACAAACGGGAAAAGCGCAACGACCCTGAAGGATCATCGATACAGAGTCAACTGGATTTTATCACTGCCCCGCTTCAGTCCGCAGATGGGCGGCGAGGGCGGCGTACTCGGCCGGAGTGATCTGCTCCGGGCGCAGGCCGGGGTCCACACCCACGGCGCGGATCTGCGCCTCATCCGCGAGGTTCTTGAGGGTATTGCGCAAGGTCTTGCGGCGCTGGCCAAATGCGGCGGCCACTACACGGGCATAGAGCGCCGGATCGGGCATCGGGAACGGGGCGACGGCGTGGGGCACCAGGCGCACGAAGGCCGAATCCACCCGCGGCGGCGGGGTAAAGGACCCCGGGGCGATAGGGAATAACGGGATCACCTCGACCTGGGCGGCCAGCATCACGGTGAGCCGGCCGTAATCGCCGCCGCCGGGCGCCGCGGCCATGCGCTCCACCACCTCGCGCTGCAACATGAAGTGCATGTCCGCAACGGCGTCGACCTGATCCAGTAGATGAAAGATCAAGGGGGTGGAAATGTTGTAGGGCAGATTGCCCACCACCCGCAGGGGCGCACCGCGCGCCTGGGCCAAGGCCCGGAAATCGAAGCGCAGCACGTCGGCCTCGTGCACGGTGAGCCCTTCCAGGGGCGGGTTGGCATGGCGCAGCAAGGCAATCAGGTCGCGGTCGATCTCGACCGCATCCAGCTTGCCGCACGCCGCCAGCAGCGGGCGGGTGATGGCGCCCCGCCCCGGACCGATCTCGACCACGGCCTCCCCGGGTTGGGGCGCAACGGTCTGGACAATGCGGCGGATGATGCCTTGATCGTGCAGGAAATGCTGACCAAAGCGCTTGCGGGCAACGATCATGGGCGCGCCACCAGACGCAGGGCCTCATGCACCGCGGCGCGAAAACTGCCCACCTCGGCCCGTCCCGTTCCGGCCAATGCAAAGGCGGTGCCGTGGTCGACGGACGTGCGCACCATGGGCAGCCCCAAGGTCACGTTGACCGCCTCGCCGAAGCCCTTGGCCTTGAGCACCGGCAGGCCCTGGTCGTGGTACATCGCCAGCACTGCATCCACCTGTGCCAGCCGGTCGGGGGTGAACGCCGTATCGGCCGGCACGGGTCCGGTCAACGACCATCCCTGTGCCCGCAACGTGTCCAGCACCGGCGTGATGATGCGCAGCTCCTCGTCCCCCAGATGCCCGCCTTCGCCGGCATGGGGATTGAGACCACACACCAGGATGCGCGGGGTCTCAAAGCCATAGCGCCGGCGCAGATCCTGCTCCAGGATCGTGATGACGTTTGTCAGGCGCGCGGGCGTCAGCGCATCGGCCACGGCGCGCAGCGGCAGGTGCGTGGTCACCAGCGCCACGCGCAATCCCGGTGCCACCAGCAGCATCACCGGCAGCGCGGCCCCCGTGCGCTCGGCCAGCCATTCGGTGTGTCCGCTGAAGGGAATGCCGGCGTCATTGATCAGGCCCTTGTGCACGGGGCCCGTCACCAGTGCCTGGAAATGGCCGGCCAGACAGCCCGCAACCGCCCGCTCCAGGGTCGCCAGCACATGAGGCGCCTGGGCCGGGTCACCATGGCCACAGCGGACGGGGACCTCAAGCGGAACGGGATCGCAGAGCAGTTCGCCGGGGGCATGGGCACGAGGCTCCGTACCCACAGCGAAAGGACGCAGGACAAGCGGCAATCCCAGCAGGCGTGCGCGCGCCTGCAACAGATCCGGATCGCTCACCACCACCAGTTCGGCGGGGAAGGCTTCCTGCGCCAGCCGCACCAAGAGATCCGGACCGATGCCGGCGGGCTCGCCCGGAGTCAGCGCCAGGCGGGGCACGCGCACCGCCATCGCTCAGCCCGGATTGTCGAGGCGGATCTCCACATAGGCCTCTTCGCGCAGACGGCGCTGCCAAGCCTGGGTTGCCTCCTCCAGCTTGCGCTGGAACACCCGCTGCCGGGCCTGGTCACGCTCGGCCTCATCCGTGGCATCGCGGTCACGCCGCTCGATCACCTGCACCACATGCCAGCCAAAACGCGAGCGGAATGGCTCGCTGATCTGCCCCGGGGCCAAGGCATCCATCGCCTGCTGGAATTCGGGCACGGTTGTGCCGCTTGCCAGCCAACCCAGATCGCCGCCCTGATCGGCAGTGGCATCGTCGGAATACTGCTTGGCCAGGGCGGCAAAATCCGCACCGCCTATCAGTTCATTGCGCACACGGCTCATCGTGGCGCGGATCTTGGCCTCGTCCATCACGACGCTGGGGCGCATCAGGATATGTCGGGCATGGGTTTCGGCGATCACCGCCTTTTTGGCATCAGCGTTCTCTCCGCCAGCCTCGGGTGCGCGCGCGTTCATGGATTCGAGCTGGTTATCGATTTCCCGCTCGGTCACCACGATACGGCGGGCCACCTCGCGCTGGCGCAACTGGTCGATGCTGAGGTCGCGGCGGATGTCCTCGCGCAAAGCCTGGTAATCCACCCCCTCGGCCTGCACCGCAGCGATGAAGTCATCCAGACGCATGTTGTTGCGGCGGGCGATACTGGCAACGGCCTGGTTGACGGCCTCATCCGGGATCTTGATGCCGGTTTTCTCGGCCATCTGCCACTGGATCTCGGCCAGGATCATGCGCTCAAGCACCTGCCGCTCCAGGATATCGCGGGGCGGCAAGCGCTCCTGCGCCTGGCCTGCGGCACGCGATTGGATTTCTCGCACCTGGTTGTCCAGTTCACTGCGCAGGATGACCCCGTTGTTGACCACGGCCACCACCCGATCCAGCTCGGCGGCCGTCCCGGACAGGGACAGCGCAGCCAGCAACAGACCGATCATCCAGATTGCCGGGCCACGCATCGCGGCCCGCTTATGGCATTGTTTCATTGCCCACCATCGCACGGTTCAAAAAGCTTTGGATGCCATCCCCCAGCCGCCCCAGACCACTGAGTTCCATCTGCAGGTAAATCCCCTGATCCACTTCATCGATGTTGCGGACATAACGGCGGCCTGCCACCTGCACGGCCCAGCAGCAACTGCGGTATTCCACGCCGAGGAGTGTCTCCAGGTCCTGATCATCGCGCAGGGAATAATTCCAGCGGCCGACGGCGGAGAGTTCCCGGGTCAAGGGCCAGCTGGCCATCACATCGACCTGTTCCAGTGGATCGCCCAGATCGCGCCGCAAGCGATAGGACAAGCCGATGATTTTTCTGGATTCGGGCTGATAACGGACTTCAGCAAGCTGCTGAACGGCCGTCTGATCCTCGCTGTCCCATTCTATCTGAAAGCGCGCCCGGGTGTCCGGGCGGGGATATGCGGCTGCCTCGGCCAGGTA
>JBATEM010000113.1:0-3358 GCA_049664005.1 Candidatus Macondimonas sp. | reverse complement strand
CCCAAGGAAGAAGACGGCCCCGATACCCGGCTGCGCAGCCTGACCGTGGGGGTGGAGAGCCGCCGCGACCTGGATGAGGCCGATGCGACCCTTCTCACCGCCCAGGCGACCACGGCCGGCACCCTGCTGGCGCGCCATCTGGGCAACCTGCCGCCCAATGTCTGCACGCCGTCCTACCTGGCTGACCAGGCGCTGGCGCTGGCCGCAGACGATCCGGCAATCACCGTCCAGATCCTGGAAACGGCGGACATGGAGGCCCTGGGCATGGGCGCCCTGCTGTCGGTAGCGCATGGCAGTCGCCAACCGCCCAAACTCATCGTGCTGGAATATGGCGCCGAGACGCACAAAAACCGCCCCGTCGTGCTGGTCGGCAAGGGCGTCACCTTCGATTCGGGAGGGATTTCCCTCAAGCCCGGCGCGGCCATGGACGAGATGAAATTCGACATGTGCGGCGCCGCCAGCGTGCTGGGCACCTTCAAGGCGGTCTCCCAGCTCAAGCTGCCGATCCACTTGGTGGGCATCATACCGAGCAGCGAAAACCTGCCCGACGGCAATGCCAGCAAGCCGGGCGACGTCGTCACCAGCATGTCCGGGAAAACCATCGAGATCCTGAATACCGACGCCGAGGGACGCCTGCTGCTGTGTGACGCCCTCACCTATGCCAAACGCTACGAGCACCAGGTCATCATCGACATTGCCACCCTCACCGGCGCCTGCGTCATCGCCCTGGGCAATCACGCCAGCGGCCTGTTCAGCAATGACCCCGCTCTCGCCAAGGCCCTGCTGGCCGCCGGCGAAGTCACCGGCGACCGGGCATGGCAGATGCCCTTGTGGCCCGAGTACCAAAAGCAACTGGACAGCAATTTCGCCGACATGGCCAACATCGGCGGCCGCGAGGCGGGCAGCGTCACCGCCGCCTGTTTTCTGTGGCGCTTCGTGGAAGACCAGCGCTGGGCCCACCTGGATATCGCCGGCACTGCCTGGAAATCCGGCAAGGACAAGGGCGCCACGGGCCGACCCGTACCGCTCCTGGTCGAATACCTGCGGCAACAGGTGGCGTAAGCCATGACCCAAGTCGGGTTTTATCTGCTGGAAGACATCGAGCCTCGGCGTATCCAGCACACCGCCTGCCGCCTCATCGACAAGGCCTATCGCCAGGGGCTGGGTGTCTATGTGCATACCGCCTCCCCCGAGGGAGTCGCCGAAATCGATCAACTGCTGTGGACCTTCCGCCAGGGCAGCTTCGTGCCTCATGTGGCGCTGGCGCAGGAAGACGGCGTCAGCCCGGTGCTGGTCGGGTGCGCGGCCGAGCCACCGACGCGATTGAGCGATGTGCTGGTGAACCTGACCGACCAGATCCCGCTGTTCTTCAGCCGTTTCGAGCGCGTGGTGGAAATCATCGGCGCCACGGAAACCCTGCGCACGGCGGGGCGGGAACGCTACCGCTTCTACCGCGACCGGGGCTATCCCCTGCAGACCCACACCCTCGCCGCCTGAACGCGCCGCCACGGCTCTGACCTTCGAGTAAACATGGACAAGTCCTACGAACCCAACGCCATCGAGTCGCGCTGGTACGCCTTCTGGGAGGCGGGCGGCCATTTCCGCCCCGATCTGGCGCAAACAGCCGAGCCGCCCTACTGCATCATGATCCCGCCGCCCAACGTTACCGGCACCCTGCACATGGGCCACGCCTTTCAGGACACCCTGATGGACGTGCTGACCCGCTACCACCGCATGCGCGGCGCGCCGACGCTGTGGCAGCCGGGGACCGACCATGCCGGCATCGCCACCCAGATGGTGGTGGAGCGGCAACTGGCCGCGCAGGGGCAGTCGCGGCATGACCTGGGACGGGAAGCCTTCGTCGAACGGGTGTGGGACTGGAAGGCCGAATCGGGCCACACCATCTCGCGCCAATTGCGGCGCATGGGTGCCTCCTGCGACTGGTCGCGCGAGCGCTTCACCATGGACGCGGGGCTGTCGGCGGCGGTCACCGAGGTGTTCGTGCGCCTGCATGAGCAGGGCTTGATCTATCGCGGCAAGCGGCTGGTGAACTGGGATCCGGTGCTGCACACCGCCATTTCCGATCTGGAAGTGGTGAGCGAAGAGGAAAACGGCTCGCTGTGGCACATCCGCTATCCGCTGGCCGACGCCGCGGGGCAGCCCACCGCCGATTATCTGGTGGTCGCCACCACCCGACCCGAAACCCTGCTGGGCGACACCGCCGTGGCGGTGCATCCAGAGGATGAGCGCTATCGCCACCTGATCGGCCAACAGGTCTGGCTGCCGCTGGCCGAACGGCTGATCCCCATCATCGCCGACGACTACGTCGACCCGGCCTTCGGCACCGGCTGCGTCAAGATCACCCCGGCGCATGACTTCAATGACTACGCCGTCGGCCAGCGTCACGATTTGGCGCAGATCAATGTGTTCACCATCGATGCACGCATCAATGAACGGGCGCCGGTCGCCTATCGCGGGCTGGATCGCTTCGAAGCGCGCCAGCGCATCGTCGCGGACCTCGAAGCCGCCGGCCGGCTCGATGCGGTCAAGGCGCACAAGCTGATGGTGCCGCGCGGCGATCGCAGCGGCGCGGTCATCGAGCCCTATCTCACCGACCAGTGGTATGTCGATCTGACGCGGGACAGCCAGCCCGACGGCCGTCCGGGTGGCCGCACCGCCATCACCCAGCCCGCCATCGATGCGGTAACCAGCGGCCGCATCCGCTTCGTGCCCGAAAACTGGGAGAAAACCTATTTCCAGTGGCTGGAGAACATCCAGGACTGGTGCATCAGCCGGCAGATCTGGTGGGGCCACCGCATCCCGGCCTGGTACGACGAAGCCGGCAACGTCTATGTCGGCGCCTCGGAGGCCGCAGTGCGCGCCGACCATGGGATCGCCGCCGATCAGCCATTGCGGCAGGACGAGGACGTCCTCGATACCTGGTTCTCCTCAGCCTTGTGGCCCTTCTCGACACTGGGCTGGCCGCAGGCGACGCCCGAGCTGGCCGCCTTCTACCCCACTTCCGTGCTGGTGACCGGCTTCGACATCATTTTCTTCTGGGTCGCCCGGATGATCATGATGGGACTGAAATTCACCGGTGAGGTGCCGTTTCGAGAGATCTACATCCATGGTCTGGTGCGCGACGCCGAAGGCCAGAAGATGTCGAAATCCAAGGGTAATGTACTCGATCCCATCGACCTCATCGACGGCATCACCCTACCCGATCTCATCGCCAAGCGCACCAGCGGCCTGATGCAGCCGCAGATGGCGAAAAAGATCGAACAGGCCACCCGCCGCCAGTTCCCGGGCGGCATCGCCGCCTTCGGCACCGACGCCCTGCGCTACACCTTCTGTTCGC
>JBATEM010000112.1:0-4376 GCA_049664005.1 Candidatus Macondimonas sp. | reverse complement strand
GGAAGTGGTGGGCGGTACAAGATTCGAACTTGTGACCCCTGCCGTGTGAAGGCAGTGCTCTACCGCTGAGCTAACCGCCCACGCAAGTGCGGAATCCTATCCGAGGGCGCCTCAAGTCGTCAAGCTGATCATGAAGGCTGGACCCCAGGGCGATTTTGGCTGGGCGTGCAGTTACACTCGGCAGGCCCGTTGCTTCTGGAGAGAACCCCCAATGCGTCGCACACTTCTGGTCCCGGTATGGACGGGTCTTCTTGGAATTGGCGCCGTGTCTGCGGCCGAACCGCTCGTCGCTCCTCAGGCTTTGTCCAGTTGCGCCGTGTTGATCGACGCACAGGCGCGGCTGAGCTGCTATGACACGGTGGCGGGGCGCACGCCTACGGAGCGCGTGGAGCCTGGGCTCTCACCCGAGCCCACGGCAGCGGATTCCGCGGAGGAAGGTACGCTGGACGCCCTGGTGACGGCGGCCACGCCGCCTCCAGCCGAGGAGCCGCCTTCTCCCCTGGCGAAACGCTGGCAACTAGTGGCGCAAAGCGATCGGGGACCCTTTGTCATTACGCCCTATCGACCCACCTACATCCTGCCGGTTTCCTACGCTGCGCGGCGCAATCAGGAGCCATTCCAGGCCACCTTTGGCGAGGATGAGTCGTATGACTCGATGGAGGCCAAGTTCCAGCTCAGCTTCATGAGCAAACTCTGGCCCGAGTTCCTGCATCCGCGCGGCGACCTGTGGTTCGCCTATACCCAGCAGTCGTTCTGGCAGGTCTATAACGGGGCGGCCTCCGCGCCATTTCGGGAAACCAACTACGAGCCGGAGCTGATCTATTCCTGGAAAACCGATTTCCGGACCTTGGGACTCAACAGCCGCTTGTTGAACGTGAGCCTTGATCATCAATCCAATGGCCGCGCCGACCCGGTTTCCCGCAGTTGGAATCGCATCGTCGCCAGCGCGCTGTTTGATCGCGGGGACGATTTCGCCCTGGGCCTGAAGGGCTGGTGGCGATTGCCGGAAGATGAGTCCGAGGACGACAACCCGAATATCGAGGATTATGTCGGCAAGGCCGAGCTATGGACCTTCTGGACTCAGGGCCGCAACCATTATGCAGTGATGCTGCGCAATAACCTGGACGTCAAGGAACCCCGTGGCGCGGTGCAGGCAGACTGGAGCATTCCCCTGGGCCATGCGCCGGTGCGGGGCTATGTCCAGTATTTCTACGGCTATGGCGATGGCTTGATCGATTATGACTTCATCGCCAATCGCCTGAGCGTCGGGTTTCTGCTTACCGACTGGATGTGAGGCAGTCGCGGCGAGTTTGCTAGAATCGGCCGCCTTGGCGCGCGCTGCCCGCCGCTGTCTTCCCGTCCTTGAGAGCGTTCTTCTGTCATGACCGTCGTCACTCGTTTCGCCCCCAGTCCCACCGGCCACTTGCACATCGGGGGCGCCCGCACGGCCTTGTTTTCCTGGTTGTATGCACGCCGTCAGGGCGGTCGCTTCATCCTGCGGGTAGAGGACACCGACCGGGAGCGTTCCACCGAGGAGTACGTTCAGGCCATTCTGGAGGGGATGGCGTGGCTGGGGCTGGAGCATGACGAAGGCCCGTATTACCAGACGCAGCGCTTTGATCGCTATGGCGAGGTGATCGCGCGCATGCTGGCCGAAGGCACGGCTTATCATTGCTATTGCAGCCGGGAGCGCCTGGAGACGCTGCGGGCAGACCAAATGGCGGCGAAGGAAAAACCGCGCTACGACGGATTGTGCCGTGATGGCCGGGCATCCATCCCCGAGGGGGTGAGTCCGGTGGTGCGTTTCCGCAATCCGGCCGACGGCCAGGTGGTGTTCGAGGATCTGGTCCGCGGGTCCATCGCCTTTGAGAATGCCGAGCTGGATGACCTCATCATCGCCCGTTCGGACGGCACGCCCACCTATAATTTCACCGTGGTGGTGGACGATGCCGACATGGGGGTGACTCATGTCATCCGCGGCGACGATCACATCAACAATACGCCGCGCCAGATCAACCTGCTGCGGGCACTGGGGGTGACGCCGCCGGCTTATGCCCATGTGCCCATGATCCTGGGCGCCGATGGCCAGCGCCTGTCCAAGCGCCACGGGGCGGTGAGCGTGTTGCAGTACCGCGACGAGGGTTATCTGCCCGAGGCCCTGCTCAACTATTTGGTCCGGCTGGGCTGGTCCCATGGCGACCAGGAGATTTTCAGCCGGCAGGAAATGATCGATCTGTTCGATCTGACGTCCGTGCACCGAGCGCCGTCCACCTTCAACCCCGACAAGCTGCTCTGGCTCAATCAGCATTATCTGAAAACGGCCGATCCGGCGTATGTCGCCGATCATCTGCGCGGTCATCTGGCGCGCCTAGGGGTCGATCCGAACGCCGGTCCGGATCTGCCAGGCGTGGTGGTGGCGCTGCGTGAGCGCAGCAAGACCCTGGTGGAGATGGCCGAGGGTGCGCGGTTTTTCTTTGCCGATCACCTTGCCTACGACGAAAAGGCCGTGGCCAAGCATCTGGGAGAGGAGGGGCGGCGCGCCCTGAACGCTGTGGGTGATGCCTTGGCCGGGCTCGACACGTGGACGACTGAAATCATCCACGACGCCATCGAGACAGTTGCCGCAGTGGGCGGCTGGAAAATGGGGCAGGTGGCACAGCCGCTGCGGGTGGCCGTGAGCGGGACGGCGGTTTCGCCTCCCATCGATCAGACTTTGGCTCTGATGGGGCGGGAGAAAAGTCTCGCCCGGATTGCAGGTGCCCTGCGTCATTCCGATCCGGGTTGATATTGGGGAGATGGGGTGGCTTCGCCCCGGAACATCTGATCCGCAGGCGTCTGGCGCAGGCGTATAAGCCTCGTACTGTCCGCGTTGCTCAATATGCTGGAGAAGGATCCGCAGGCTCGGATCGCGCCGAATTTGCTTATGAATGGTAACCAGCTATTTCTACAAGGTTTTAATGCGTTTATATCGACTATTGGCGCAGAGAATAGCTGAAGAAAAAGCTGCATTATTTGTCAGCCAACCACCATTCATCGGAATTTCATCGGAAGTTAGGTTGTACTGATCATAAGAGTGCTCTATCTTCTGTCGTCATACTAAAACGAAACTTTAATGAATTATAAAAAACTTCGAAATGAATGCTCAGAGAGGGGGAGTATTAATCTTTAATCTCCAGGAGATTACGCCATGACTTCCTTGGTGCGTCTGACTTACCCATTCCATTATCTCAAATTCTTTTTTCCCTTATTCCTTGTCTTTCTATCGCTATACTCCCTTGTCCATGGTGCAACACCGGGTTGGAACCTATTATGGGTTATCGGCTGCTTGCTGATACTGGAGTTCCTGCTGGGGGACACGGAATACAACCATGATTACCGCCGGCCCGCGGTTTTCGTGGGGATGATGTACGGATACATCCTGCTGACGCTCGCGCTATACCTGCTTTTCGTCTGGACGCTGGTGTTCTATACCAAGGGCACTGACTTTCTGGGTCTGGCGGACGTTGTGTATGCCATGACCCATGTGGACATGACCCAGACGCATCAAGATGTGGGCTTGGGCAGCTTGATTTTCTATATCCTGATGGTTGGAACAGTGGGTGGTGCAGGCGCGATCGGTCTGGGTCACGAACTCAGTCATCGCACCAAGGAGCCAATCGCGACCCTGGCTGCCCGCGTAGCCGGGATTCCGGCGGCATTCACCTATTACGCCATTGAACATGCGCAAGGTCATCATTGTACGGTGGCGACCTCGGATGACTCCAGCACCGCACTTCGGGGGGAGTCACTTTATCGTTATTTCCTGCGCACCATGCCACGTGACTATCGCATGGCCTGGGATATCGAATCCGACCGGATGCGGCGCATGGGCCTTCCGACCCTGTCGTGGCGCAATCGTTTGTTGCAGGGCTGGCTGGCTGAAGCCGTGGTGTTCCTGGGCGTTGCCTGGGCCGCGGGTCTAGGTGGGTTTCTTCTGTTTGCGCTGGCGGCGCTGTGGACTCATTTTGCCTACAAGCTCGCTACCTATGGCCAGCACTACGGGATTACCCGGGTGCCGGGATCCGAGGTCAAATCCCATCATGCCTGGGACTCGGCCAATCGGTTGGATTTCTGGTTGCTTGCTGGCGGATCGCGCCATATGCATCACCACCTCGACGGATCGGTGGAGTTCTGGAACCTGAAAACCATCCCAAATGCGCCGCGCCTCCGCTTTGGCTACCTGCTGACCATCCTGGCAGGAACGATCCCACCCTTGTGGTACAAGTTGTCGACGCCGATGCTGATCCAATGGGACGAGCAATGGGCGACATCCGAGGAGCGCGTGTTGGCTGATCGCGCCAACGCAGAAAGTGGAATCCCCGAACTGGTCGCGAGAG
>JBATEM010000111.1:0-3285 GCA_049664005.1 Candidatus Macondimonas sp. | reverse complement strand
GCGGCGAGGCGGTGGAGCCCATCCTGGCCCAGGTGGCCGATCTGGGGAGTCGCCTGGAGGCAGGGGATGCGAGCCTGCGGGTCTTGCAGGCGGAGCTCGATGCCCTGCTGCTGGAGATTCCCAATCTGCCGCATCCCGAGGTGCCTGACGGGCGCTCAGAAGCCGATAATCAGGAAATCCGCCGCTGGGGAAGTCCCCGGACGTTTGCATTCACCCCCAAGGATCATGTGGAACTGGGCGCGTCTGGTGAGCGCCTGGATTTCGCCGCCGCCAGCACGATCACCGGCGCCCGCTTTGTCGTCTTGCGCGGGGCCTACGCCCGGCTGCAGCGGGCGCTGGCGCAGTTCATGCTCGATCTGCACACCACCCGCCATGGCTACGAGGAAGTCTATGTTCCCTACCTGGTGAACGCCCAGAGCCTGCTCGGCACGGGCCAGTTGCCCAAGTTCGAGCAGGATCTGTTCCGGCTCGCGGGCGATGCTCCGTGGTACCTCATCCCGACGGCCGAGGTCCCGGTCACCAATCTGGCCCGGGATGCGATCTTCGAGGCCGATCGACTTCCGTTGCGTCTGGTGGCCCATACGCCCTGTTTTCGCTCGGAGGCCGGGGCCTATGGGCGCGACGTGCGGGGCATGATCCGCCAGCACCAGTTCGAGAAGGTGGAACTGGTGCAGTTCGCCCGACCGGACCAATCCGAGGCCCAGTTGGAAGAGCTCACCAGCCACGCCGAGGCGGTATTGCAGGCCCTGGAACTGCCCTATCGCGTCATGGCCTTGTGCGCTGGTGATATGGGCTTTGCCGCCGCTCGCACCTACGATCTGGAAGTCTGGCTGCCCAGCCAGGGGCAGTATCGCGAGATTTCCTCCTGCAGCCTGTTCCAGAGCTTCCAGGCGCGGCGCCTGCAAGCGCGCTACCGGGATCCCGAGACCGGCAAACCGGAGTGGCTCCATACCCTCAATGGCTCGGGGCTGGCGGTCGGCCGCACCTTGGTCGCGCTGCTGGAAAACCATCAGCAGGCCGATGGCGGCATCGCGATCCCCGCGGCACTGAGGCCCTATTTGGGCGGTCTGGAGCACATCGCGCCGGCCTGATGGGCTTCTCATCTGCCGGGGCGGCAATTTGTTGCGTTTTCCTTCGAGCCATTCAGGTGGCATTGCCGAGTTGCAAGGCAATGATGGCCATGACTGTCAGCAGCAATCGCTGCGCCAGCCATGTACCAGCGGGTGAGCGCCATGGCGACACTGAAAATGAACGGGCAAAGTCTATGCCCCACCCCCCGCATGCTGCCACGTCGCCCATTATGTTCTGCCTTCTTTTGACGAGGTCCGAAGCGCATTCCGCACGAGCAGGATCAGGCTTTGGGCGCTTGATGTGCTGCCCGACTGGCTGTCGGGGTTCATGGAACGGCGTTTCTGAGTGAAAATAGCCTTGTTGTGATTTCGGTTCCGCTGCTCTGGGCGATCTGCCTGGGTGTTGGGCGAATACAGATTCCGAGCAGTTGGCGCAAGCCTTGGGCTGGGATTTCATCCGGCCTGAAGAATTTAGGATGTGGACGCTATGGTGCTGATGATCGACAACTACGACTCCTTCACCTACAACCTGGTGCAGTATCTGGGCGAGTTGGGTTGCGAGGTGGCGGTGCATCGCAACGACCAGATCTCGCTGGATCAGATCGAAGCGCTCGCTCCGAGCCACATCGTGATTTCCCCCGGCCCGTGTACCCCCAATGAAGCGGGGATTTCGGTGCCGTCCATTACGCGGTTCGCCGGTGAAATCCCCATTCTCGGCGTGTGCCTGGGCCACCAGAGCATTGGCCAGGCTTTCGGCGCGCGCATCGTGCATGCCCGGCGACTCATGCACGGCAAGACCTCTGCCGTTTATCACACCGGTCAGGGCGTGTTCCGCGGCTTGCCCAGCCCGTTTACCGCCACCCGCTACCATTCCCTGGTGGTTGCCCCTGACAGTTTGCCCGACTGCCTGGAGGTGACGGCCTGGACTGTGGAAGCCGATGGCAGGCGGGAGGAAATCATGGGCATGCGGCATCGCCATCTGGCGGTGGAAGGCGTGCAATTTCATCCCGAGTCCATACTGACGGAGCACGGTCATGCCTTGCTGCGGAACTTCCTCGAGTCCGGCCGACCGGCGCGAGCGGCCTGAAAGTGGGCGACATGGATTTGCCTCAGGCCATCGCCCGGTTGATCGCCCGCGAGGATCTTACCGATGCCGAGATGACGTCGGTCATGCATACCATCATGTCTGGCCACGCAACCCCTGCTCAGATCGGCGGCTTGCTGGTGGGCTTGCGGATGAAGGGCGAGACGGTCACTGAAATCACGGCCGCGGCCCGGGTCATGCGCGAGCTGGCCACCCCGGTCCCGGTGGCCGACACGCGCTACCTGGTTGACACCTGTGGAACGGGGGGAGATGGGCGCGGCTTGTTCAACGTGTCCACCGCCGTGGCCTTTGTGGTGGCGGCCGCCGGAGGGCGGGTGGCCAAGCATGGCAATCGCTCCGTATCCAGCCGCAGCGGCAGCGCGGATGTGCTCGAGGCGGCGGGCGTGCAGCTGGACCTTGCGCCTGATGCGGTAGCCCGCTGCATCGACGAGCTGGGCGTTGGCTTTCTGTTCGCACCAGCACACCACGGGGCCATGCGTCATGCCATCGGTCCGCGTCGAGAGATGGGGGTGCGCACGCTGTTCAATCTGCTGGGTCCTCTGACCAATCCGGCACGGGCGCCCAACCAGTTGCTGGGGGTGTTCGATGCCATCTGGGTGGAGCCCTTGGCCCAGGTGCTGGGCGCTCTGGGGAGCCGCCATGTGATGGTGGTGCACGCCGAGGATGGGCTGGATGAGATCAGCATTCAGGCGCCAACTCGCGTGGCGGAATTGCGCGACGGACAGGTGATCAACCGCATGCTCACGCCGGAGGATTTCGGGCTGCCGCGGCAATCGCTGGCGTCCCTGCAGATCGAATCGCCGGGTGAAAGTCTGGCCTTGATGCGGGGCGTCTTTGCGGGCGCGATGGGGGCGGCGCGGGACATCGTGCTGATCAATGCCGCCGCAGCGCTGCATGTGGCAGGGCGTGCGTCCGATTTAGCCGAAGGCATGGTGCTGGCGACTGCGGCAGTGGACAGCGGCGAAGCCGGCCGGCGACTGGACCGCTTGGCGCAGCGATCAAGAGAACTTGCTGAATGACGACCATGACCCCAGCCGATGATGTGTTGACGCGCATTCTGGCGCGCAAGCGGGAGGAGGTGGCCGAGCGCAGCGCCCGCCTGCCCTTGCC
>JBATEM010000110.1:0-4642 GCA_049664005.1 Candidatus Macondimonas sp. | reverse complement strand
GGCGGGTGCACCAGGAAAAAGGCGCCCAGCAGGTCCTCACCGAAATCTATCTGATCGGCCAGACCGCCGCCCTGGAAGAAGCCGAAATGGCCGTGCTGCCGGGCGTGGACCGGGTGGTGCGGGTGTCCGAGTCCTACCGCATCCTGGGGCGTCATCGGGACGACGGTCGGCCCAGTGAATTCATCTACAACGGCGTGCAATTCGGGCAGGACACGCTGCATGTGCTGGCTGGCCTGTGCGCGGTGGACACCCCCGAGCATGTGGAGTGCATGATGCGTGCCCTGCGCGATAACGGCCAGGTCTGCACCCGCATGGGCGCCTACAAGCCGCGCACCAATCCCTATGCCTTCCAGGGCCATGGGGCGGCGTGCCTGCCCTGGGTGTTCGAACTGGCGGGAAAATATGGCATCCGGGTGATCGCCATGGAAATCACCCGCGAGGCCCACATCGAGGAAATCCAGGATGCCCTGGCGCGCACCGGCCATCCCACCGGCGTGATGCTCCAGATCGGCACGCGCAACACGCAGAATTTCGAGCTGCTCAAAGCCGCCGGTCGGCAGCGGGACATGCCGGTGCTGCTCAAGCGCGGCTTCGGCATCACCCTGGACGAATCGCTGAACGCGGCCGAATACCTCGCCAGCGAAGGCAACCGCAACGTCATTTTCTGTCTCCGCGGCCTCAAGTCCCATATGGGCGATCCTCACCGCAACCTGCTGGATTTCGGCCATGTGCCGGTGGTCAAGCGACTCACCCGCATGCCCGTGGGCATCGATCCCTCCCATTCCGTGGGCACCCGCCATGCCGGCCCGGATGGGATTCTGGATATCTTTCACGCCACCGCGCAGGGGATCATCGCCGGCGCCAATCTGGTGCTGGTGGACTTCCATCCTGACCCGGCCAAGGCGCTGGTGGATGGGGCCCAGGCCCTGACCCTGCAGGAACTGCCCATCTTCCTGGAAGATGTCCGGATCGCCCGCGAGGCCTATGCGCAGCGCCGCGCCCTGCAGCGTCGCGTCACGGCCTGAGGCACACTCCCCGCATGGCGTCGAAGCAATCGCCCCCAACAGTTACGGAACGCCGCATCGGCGCCCTCCCCGGTAGCGCCGGCGCGTTATGGATCACGGATCTGGCCCGCAGCCGGCCGGGTCCGTTGCTGATCATCGCGGCCGATGCCCGCGCCGCCGAGCGCCTGGAGGCCGAGCTGGCTTTCTATGCCGGTCCAGACGGCGCGGCCGTGCTGCATTTTCCGGACTGGGAAACCCTGCCCTACGATGTGTTTTCGCCCCATCAGGACATCCTGTCGCGGCGCATCGAAACCCTCTACCGCCTGCCCGACCTGAAGGCCGGTCTGGTGGTGGTGCCGGCCAACACCTTGCTTCAGCGCTTGCCACCCCCAGCCTTCGTGACTGGCCACAGCCTGATCCTGCGCGCCGGTGAGCGACTGGATCCCCATGCCCTGCGGGCGCGGCTGGAAGCCGCCGGTTACCGGGCCGTGGCCCAGGTGATGGAGCATGGTGAATTCGCGCTGCGCGGCTCGCTGATGGACCTGTTCCCCATGGGCAGCACCGTGCCCTACCGCATCGATCTCCTGGACGATGAGGTCGATACCATCCGGCCTTTCGATCCGCAGACCCAGCGTTCGCAGGATGTCATCGAGGAGGTCCGCGTCCTGCCGGCGCGGGAATTCCCGCTCGATGAAGAGGCAATCCGCCAATTCCGCCAGCGCTATCGCGTCCGCTTCGAGGGAAACCCCCAGAAGAGCCTGATCTACCGGGAAGTCAGCGAGGGCAACACGCCTGGCGGTATCGAATATTACCTGCCGCTGTTTTTCGACCAGACCGCGACCCTGTTCGATTACCTGCCCGCGGGCAGCACCGTGATCCTGGACGCAGGCGCCGAAGCGGCCTTGCAGGGGGCATGGGAGCAGATCCAGACCCGCCATGAGCAGCGCCGCCATGATATCGAGCGGCCGCTACTGCCGCCCGAGGCCATGTTCGTGTCACTGGCGGAACTGGCCACCGGCTGGCGGGACTTCGCGCGGGTCCATCTGGCTGAGAATGAGGCCGTCGACAGCGCCGCCGAACAACCCCTGCATGCCCTGCCGCCACCGGCCCTGCACCTCAATCCCCATGCCCAGCGCCCACTGGAGGGGTTGGTCCGATTCATTCAGGACTTTGATGGGCGGGTGCTGCTCGCAGCGGAATCGCCCGGTCAGCGTGAAGCGCTGCTGGACCAGCTGCGCCCGCTGGGCCTGAAACCCGAGCCCTGCGCCGACTGGTCCGCGTTCCGTGCGGGCACGATGAAGCTCGCCATCACCGTGGCGCCCCTGGAACGGGGCCTGCTGCTGCCGGATCTCGCCGTCATCAGCGAAAGCCAGCTCTCCGGTGAACGCCCGCGCCAGCGCTCCCGCAAGCGTGTGTCCCGCGATCCGGCCACCATCATCCGCGATCTGGCCGATCTGCGCCCAGGCGCCCCGGTGGTCCACGAGGAACACGGCGTCGGCCGCTACCAGGGACTGCAGATCATCGATACCGGCGAAGTAGCCGCTGAATTCCTGGTCCTCGAATACGCGGGTGGCGACAAGCTCTACGTCCCGGTTTCCGCCCTGCATCTCGTCAGCCGCTACACCGGCGCCGATCCCGAGAACGCCCCGCTCCATCGCCTGGGCTCGGACCAGTGGGACAAGGCGCGCCGCAAGGCCGCCCAGCGCGCCCATGACGTGGCCGCCGAACTGCTGGAGGTCCAGGCCCGCCGCGCCGCCCAGCGCCGCACACCGGTGGCGTTCGACGCCGTGGCCTATCACCAGTTCGCGGCAGCGTTCCCGTTTGAGGAAACTGCCGATCAGCTCCAGGCCATCGACGCGGTCATCGCCAACCTGACCGGCCCCACGCCCATGGACCGGGTGGTGTGCGGCGATGTCGGCTTCGGCAAGACGGAAGTCGCCATGCGGGCTGCATTCGTCGCGGTACACGGCGGGCGGCAGGTGGCGATCCTAGTGCCCACCACCCTGCTGGCCGAGCAGCATTTCCGCAATTTCCGCGACCGCTTTGCCGACTGGCCGGTCCGGGTGGAAGGGCTCTCCCGCATGCGCAGCGCCAAGGAACAGAAGATGGCCATGGCCGCCATGGCCGAGGGTCAGGTCGACATCATCATCGGCACCCACAAGCTGCTCGGCAGCGATGTGCGCTTCAAGAATCTCGGGCTGGTCATCGTCGATGAGGAACACCGCTTCGGCGTGCGCCACAAGGAGCGCCTCAAGCAGTTGCGTGCCGAGGTGGATCTGCTCACCCTCACCGCCACGCCCATTCCGCGCACGCTCAACATGAGCCTGGCCGGGCTGCGCGACTTGTCCATCATCGCCACCCCGCCGGTAGAGCGCCTGGCCGTGCAAACCTTTTCCAACGAATGGAATGATGCCCTGATCCAGGAGGCCTGTCTGCGCGAAATCAAGCGCGGTGGACAGGTATTCTTCGTGCACAACGAGGTGCAGGACATCCAGAAAATCGCCGAGCGCTTAGGGGGGCTGTTGCCCGACGCGCGCATCCTCATCGCCCACGGCCAGATGCCGGAGCGGGAGCTGGAACAGGTGATGCTGGACTTCTACCACCGCCGCGCCAATGTGCTGGTCTGCACCACCATCATCGAAAGCGGCATCGACATTCCCACCGCCAACACGATTCTGATCCACCGCGCTGACCATTTCGGCCTCGCCCAGTTGCACCAGTTGCGCGGGCGCGTGGGCCGCTCCCACCATCGCGCCTACTGCTACCTGATCGTGCCACCGCGCAAGGCCATGACGGCCGACGCCGTCAAGCGCCTGGACGCCTTCGAAACCCTCGGCGCGCTGGGCAGCGGCTTCAGCCTGGCCACCCAGGACCTGGAAATCCGCGGGGCCGGGGAATTGCTGGGGGAAGGCCAGAGCGGTCACATTCAGGAAGTGGGCTTCGGGCTTTACAGCGAACTGTTGGAGCGGGCCGTGGAGGCCTTGAAGCGTGGCGAGATTCCCGCTCTCGACGGCAGCGTCGAGCCAGGGCCCGTGGTGGAGCTGCGCCTGCCCGCCCTGTTGCCGGAGACCTATATTCCCGATGTGGATCTGCGTCTGATTCTCTACAAACGCATTGCCGGCGCCCGCGATGACGCCGCCCTGCGCGCCCTGCAGGTCGAGCTGATCGACCGCTTTGGTCTGCTACCGGCGCCGGCCAAGCATTTGTTCGCCGTGACCGAAATCAAGCTGCGCGCCGTGGCGCTGGGCATCCGCAAACTGGAAGCCGGCGCCGAAAGCGGCCGCATCGTCTTTGGCCCCAGGACCACCGTCGATCCGGCCCGCATCCTGCCCTTGATCCAGCAGCAGCCCAAGCGCTATCGCCTCGACGGCGCCGAGACCCTGCGCTTCGCCTTGCCCATGGCCGAACCCCAAAGCCGGCTGGAGCAGGTGAACGCCCTGCTGGACCTGCTTGCCCCCGCTCCCGTCGCCCAGACCCCGGAAAGACCCGCCGCCTCCCGCACCGCTCGCGTGTAAATCCGTCCTCCGTTGCCATGACCTACTATGCAATGCCTTAAACACATGGCACCCGGCCGTGAGGGAGAAGCTTCCTCGATCACCGCAATCGCCGTCTTGATCCCTCCATGCGGCGCCATCTCA
>JBATEM010000109.1:0-7199 GCA_049664005.1 Candidatus Macondimonas sp. | reverse complement strand
TGGCCGTGTTGAGGCTGCAATTGCTGCACTGGTCCGAGCGCATCGGCTGGGATGCACAGCAACAGCGCCTGCTGGGCGCCATCGGTCGCCGCCAAGCCCTGTTGCGCCGCCAGGCCCTGTCCCTGGGGGGTCGGCTTTATGCCGAAGCACCGGGCCGCTTCATCCGCCGCATCGCAGCCTACTGGGATCTGTGGGCGAAGGATGCCGCACGCGCCGCCCCGTCAGCCCGCAACGATCCACCTCACCCGCCGCACTGAACAGCGAGACCCGTCCATGCGCACCCTGGCTTTCTACAATCTCAAAGGCGGCGTTGGAAAAACCGCCGCGGCCGTGAATCTGGCCTGGTGCGCCGCCCAGGATGGCCTTGCAACCTGTTTGTGGGATCTCGATCCCCAGGGTGCGGCCAGCTGGTATTTGCGCGACACGACCGGACTCGACATCAAGGCCAAGAAGCTGCTCAAGGGCAAGGACACGCTGGCCAGCCAGAGCCGCCCCACCGATCTGCCCGGCCTGGACCTGATCCCGGCAGATACCACCTATCGCCATCTGGATCGCTTGTTTGATGGCAACGATGCGCCGCGGGAAGTGTTGGCGCAGCTGGTGAAGCCGCTGGCAGCCCGTTATGACCTCTTGGTGCTGGACTGTCCGCCCAGTTTTTCGCGGCTTTCAGAAAACGTGTTTACCCTGGCCGATGCGGTGGCCGTCCCACTGATCCCCACGCCGCTTTCGGTGCGGGCCTTTTCCCAGGTGATGGAGTTCCTGGCACAGAAACGGCTGGCCAAGGGGCGCTTGTTTCCGTTCTTTTCCATGGTCGACAAACGCCGTGGACTGCATCGGCAATGGCTGGACGCCCCACCCCAGGACTTGCCCAACCTGTTGGGGGCCTATGTTCCCTATGCCTCGGTGGTGGAGCAGATGGGACAACACCAAAGCCCGGTTACCCAGTTCGCCGCTCACAGTCCGGCGGCGGCGGCCTATCAAGCCTTGTGGGAAGAATTGCGGGTGCATCTCGATTTCGACTGAAACCCAAATCAACAAGCGGCAGCTTCAGGCGCGACCGATGAATCGCAACTGGGCAGGCGTGAGGAACCACTCCAGCTGGCCATGACCAGCCGGCTCATGCCCATTCCATGTGATACAGGCGACCCCACCCTTCTTGAAAGGCAAGAAAACGCCATTGGCATCCCCAGTCAACATTCGCGAAGCCAGCACCCCCAAGTCTGGCTGGTGACCGACCAGCATCAAAGGGGCGGGCGCAGTTTGCATGGCGGTAAGCAGAGCGGTCTGGTCCCCTTCGGGTGCAAGCGCGGCACAGATCGCGCTGGATTTGATCCCAAGGCCTGTGGTCAGCAGACTGGCCGTCTCCTGGGTGCGGCACAGCGGACTGGACCAGATGGCGCCCGGCTTGACACCCAGCCGGTGCAGCCCGTCCACCGCTTGACGCATCTTGCGAATGCCTTCGGCGGTCAGGGCACGCTCGCCATCGGCGCGCTCCGGGGAGCGCTCCTCGGCAATGCCATGGCGGACGAGATAACAGATCATGGCTGGGTGGGAGACCGATCAACGGTCATCCCAATCCTCATCAAGATCATCCTCATCCTCATCCTCATCAAGATCATCCTCATCCTCATCATCTTCTTCGCGATAGCGGCGGGATTGTGTCGGACGGGAAAAGTCATTCTTCGGTTCCACCACATCGTCGTGGGGCTCATCTTCCTCTTCCTGAAACACATCCAGGTCGAGGTCATACCATTCATCGAAACTCAGCGTCCTGATTTCGCCGTCTTCGTATTCGACTTCCACCTCATCGCCACGCTCATCCAGAGCCAGGACCTTGAACCGTTCGTCTTGTTCCAGATCCAGATACCATTGCCCGACGATTGGATCCAGTTCACCCATGTCTGCATCCCCCTATCGTAAAAGAGGGCCGGCGATCATATAGTCCCGCCGACCCTCATCGAGCTGATGAAATCCTGTCAGTTGGACTTCATTTCCTCGGTTTTCTCGTCCAGCTTCTCGCCCAACTCTTCAGCCTTTTCACCGGCTGCGCCAGTGGCATCGTCGATCTTTTCGCCGGCTTCCTCAGCAGGCCCCTGGAACGGCTCCTTGGCCTTGTCCATCAGATCGTCCGCTTTTTCCTCAACCTTCTCCATGGTTGACTCGGCATCCTGCTTGGCTTCCTCCCGCTCTTTGCGGTCGCAGGCAGACAGGCCGAAAACGGCGATCAGGCCTGCGATCATCAGCCAGCGCAGTTTGGAAGTCTTGGTCATAATTCATTTCTCCTTGAATTAGGGATTCGTATCGCCTTCGGCTGCCCGGGACAACCTCGCGCTTAGTTTGAACGAAAGCGCAGGGAATTTACCACCTGTCGCCGTTTTTAGTCGCCCCTGATGGCAAATCACCATCACGGACAATGAAGGATCCGATCGGCTGCGATTGATCTGCATTATTGAAATCGATTCTCACTTGCCTTAGGATTGTCCTCAACTTCACGACGCTTGTCGCAGGCCCTCCTCATGATCCGCCGGATTGTCGCTCTCTCCCCTTTCATCCCCTGGCTTGCCATCGCCCTGTTGGTCTTTGCCTGGGCCGTTCCATCCCAGGCTGCCAGTCGGGAAGAAATCCTTCCAATCTTGCAAATGATTGATTATGTAGGAGTGGACTATCCAACCTTCGTGCAAGATGGCCAAGTCAAGAATGACGCCGAATATGCTGAACAACGTGAATTCTCGGCGGACATCCGCCGCCGGCTGGCAGCGCTGCCGGAAACCGGAGGCAAGGCCGCGCTGATGGCTACGGCCCTTGAACTGGAACAGGCCATCGCCAACAAGGCCGACGGCCGACGGGTCCAGACCCTGACGGCGCGCATGACGCAATTGCTTCAGACCCACTATCCAGTGGCGATCACCCCCTCTCAGGCGCCTGATCTCGCCGTCGGAGCGCAGATTTATCAGCAGCAATGTGCCGGCTGTCATGGGACAGCAGGGCATGGGGACGGTCCAGCTGCGGCGGGACTGGAGCCCGCTCCGACGGATTTCCATGACTTGCAGCGGCGTAACCAGCGCAGCCTTTTCAGTTACTACAATACCTTGACCCTGGGTGTCTCTGGCACGGCCATGACGAGCTATAGCGCGCTGAGCGAGGCGGAGCGCTGGGCATTGGCCTTCCACGTCGGCCAGCTCGCTTTTTCTTCGGAACAGAAACAAGCGGGCGCCGCGCTCTGGGCGCAAAATCCGGCCACTCGCCAGACGGTGCCCAATCTGGCCCATCTGGTGCAACTCACGCCGAGCGCCCTGGAATCGATTTATCCGGGCCATGCCCCATCCCTCCTGGCCGCGCTGATCGCCGAACCCGCCCTTTTCAATCCGTCCCAGGCACAAAGCTTGGCGACCGCCCACGAACGCCTGGAAACAACCCGGAACGCGTATCGGGCCGGAGACCGTGAAAAAGCGGCCCGAGCTGCCCTGTCGGCTTATCTGGATGGTTTCGAACTGGCCGAGGCAGCACTGGCAGCTTCGGATCGGGCTTTGATGAGTCAGATCGAGACAGACATGATGGCGCTGCGCGGCGCAATTCGCGACGGCGCAGACGTGGCGTCAGTGAATGACCGGATCGACGCCTTGCAGGCCGCACTGACGCGCGCCGAAACGCAATTGGCCAGCGGGGAAAGCAGCGCGGCCGCAGCCTTTGGCGGCAGCTTCCTGATCCTGTTCAGGGAAGGACTGGAAGCCATCCTGGTATTGGCAGCGATGTTCGCCTTCCTGAAAAAATCCGGGCGCACGGAAGGCTTGGTTTACCTGCATGCCGGCTGGATCGTGGCGCTGCTCTTGGGCTTCGTAACCTGGTTTGCCGCCACCTATCTGATCGACATCAGTGGCGCCAGCCGGGAACTCACCGAGGGGTTGACCGCGTTACTGGCCGCCGGGATCCTGGTGGGTGTGGGGCTCTGGCTCCACAACAAGAGCTATGCGAATCGTTGGCAACAATATGTCGCCGGCCAGATGCAGGCGGCCTTGGGACGCGGCGGCTTGCGCACCATCGCCCTGATTTCCTTCCTGGCGGTCTACCGGGAGGCTTTCGAGACGGTACTGTTCTACCGCGCCCTGTGGAGCCAGGGCCAGCATCAGGCGCTCTTCCTGGGCATGGGCCTGGCAGTGGTCTTGCTGGCGGTGATTGCGGTGGCCCTGTTCCGCTTCAGTGTCCGCTTGCCGATCCGCCAGTTCTTCAGCTTCAGCGCCGCGCTGATCGGGGTCTTGGCCGTGATCTTTGCCGGCAAGGGCATCGCCGCCCTGCAAGCAACGGGCTGGATTGGCGTCCATCCGGTTGCCTTCGTGAGCTTGCCGGTGCTGGGGATCTATCCCACGGTGCAGACGCTTTTCTCGCAGATTCTCGTATTGGCGGTGATCCTAGCCGGCGTGGGCTATAACCATTGGGCGCCGGCGCGCCCCGTTCACCCTAAGACGCCCCGCGTTTCCTGAAGCCGGCGGCGAGGGCAAGGCTGACCACCAGCCATGCCAGCACCGGCCAGTCGCCCCACCGCACATAGGGGGTGGCGCCGCTACGTGGGACGACCTCACCCCGCAACACGCCCACCTCGAATGGGGGAAGCTGACCCTGCACCCGCCCCGTCGCATCGACCAGCGCGGTGATGCCGGTGTTGGTGGCCCGCAACAAATCCCTGCCGGTCTCGACAGCCCGCATCTGGGCGATCTGGAAATGCTGGTACGGCGCGAAACTGCGTCCAAACCAGGCATCGTTGCTCACGTTCACCAGCAGTTGTGCCGCCGGCAAGTCACGGATGACCTCACGCCCGAATACGGCCTCATAGCAGATGAACGTGGCCACCGGCAGGCCTTGCAAGCGCAACAACTCGGGCTGAGCCTCGCCCGCTCCCAGGTCGCTGTAGGGCATATCCAGCACCTGCATCTGGTGGCGGACGAAATCGGGCACCGGGAAGTACTCGCCGAATGGCACCAGGTGCCGCTTGTCGTAGAATTGGCGATCCAGCCCCAAAGCCAGCACGCTGTTCAAATAAACCCGGCGCTCCGGATCGAAACGTAGCAACCCCAACATGATCTCGCTGCCTGCCGCGGCGGCGGCAATCTGCAAACGGGTGAGGTAAGTCCCTGCCAGCTCATGATAAACCTGGGGCAGTGCGGCTTCCGGCCAGACGATGATCGGCGTGCCGAGCAGCGGCTCGGTCAACGCTTGGTAGCGCTGCAGGATCTGATCGGCCCGATCCTGATCCCACTTGTCTTCCTGGGGGATATTTCCCTGTACCAATGCCACGGCCACCGCCGGGCCCGCTGGCTGGGTCCAGGCGTGGAAGCGCAGGGCAAAACCAGCGACCCAGAGAAAAACCAGCGCAAGCAGTACCCCCAATCGCCACCGCCCCTGCGCAGTCCTCAGAAATTCCAGGCTGGCAGCGGTCCCAACCAGAAGCGCGCCGAGCCCCAACACGCCAAGGAGCGGCGCAAAGCCCGCCAGGGGACCGTCGGTCTGGGTATAACCCACCGCCAACCAGGGGAAGCCGGTGAAAATCCAGGTACGGATCCATTCACCCGCCACCCAGGCCGCGGGAAACACCCACAAGGCCCGACCGGGCGCGCGACCGTCCAGCCAGGCCGTCACAGCAGTGACCAGCGCGGGAAACAGCGCCAGAAACCCAATCAACAGCCCCGTCAGCAGCAGCGCCAGGGGCAAACCCGCGTTGCCATGCTCATGGATGCTGACGAAGACCCAGCTCACGCCAAAGCCGAACTGCCCCAATCCAAAGGCATAGCCAATTCCGAAGGCGCGGCGCGGATCTTGATCCCGCAACAGGAAGAGCAGGCTCCACAGAGCCAAAGGCGCCAGCCAGGCCCATTGCCAGGGCGCAAAGGCGAGCACCAGCACGGCGCCCGCCATCAGTGCCCCCAGCGGCCGCAGGAAGCCCTCATGAATCAAGCGCATGCTCTACTCCTCGGCAGCGGGAAGAATGGCGGGAACCGGTGTGGAGGTCAGGCGCTCGGCGCCGCCTCATCGGTTTCGGGAAGCACGCTGACTTGCACCAGATGGATGCGCCGGTTATCGGCTCGGACCACCGTGAATTCGTAATGGCCCAGGCGCACCCGTTCACCGCGGTGCGGCAGGTGGCCAAAGGTGTTCATCAGCAAGCCGGCCACGGTATCGAACTCCGCGTTGGAAAACTGGGCGCCCAGCACCGTGTTGAACTCCTCGATCGGGGTCAGGCCCTTGACCAGATAGCGATGATCGCTGTGCTGCAGGATGTTGTCTTCCTCGCGCTCATCGTGCTCGTCTTCGATCTCGCCGACAATTTGCTCAAGCACATCCTCGATGGTCACCAGGCCCGACACCCCGCCGTATTCATCCACCACGATGGCGATATGGCTGCGACTGCTCTGGAATTCCCGCAGCAGGACATTGAGCCGCTTGCTCTCCGGGACGAAACTCACCGGCCGCAGGATGTCCCGCAGATTAAAAGGAGAGACTCCCGGGCCGCCCGGAAAAAACCGCAGCAAATCCTTGGCAATCAAGACCCCGACCACCTCGTCGCGGTGTTCTCCAATCACGGGGTAGCGGGAAAAACCGGAACTGATCACCTCGGCCAGCAGGCTGGCGAGGTCATCATCGCGGCGTACCACCGCCATCTGGGCGCGCGGGATCATGATTTCCTCGACCTGCATTTCCGTCACGTCGAGCACGCCCTCCAGCATGCCCAGGGTGTTGGCGTCGAACAGGCCGCCTTGCTGACCTTTGCGAAGGATCTGGAGCAGTTCATCCCGGTCATGGGGGGCGATCTGAAGCAAATGAACGAGACGCTCCCGCCAGGATCGGGCGGCGGAAGCGTTGGGACTGGGGCGATCATCGGGGGAAGACATGGATATCCTGTGGTTCATCATGGGTTAGAAGCGGGTTGCCGTCGGGCTCGTCGAAATCCTGATAGGGATCATCAAAGCCGAGTTCCCGCAGGATCCTGACTTCCAGCGCTTCCATCTGGCGGGCATCGGCGGCGTCCTGGTGATCATAGCCCAACAAATGCAGGCTTCCGTGAACGCTGAGATGCGCCCAGTGGGCGCGCAGCGGCTTGCCCTGCGCCTGGGCCTCGCGCGCCACCACTGGTGCGCACAGCACCAGATCGCCGAGATAGTTCCCCGACCAGCCCGGCGGCGAATCAAAGGGAAAGGACAATACATTGG
>JBATEM010000108.1:0-2876 GCA_049664005.1 Candidatus Macondimonas sp. | reverse complement strand
ATGGCCTTGCTGGCACAGGGGATGGATGTGCGGGCCGAGATCCTGGCCCTGGCGCATCATGGCAGCGCCGGATCGTCGTCGGCGCCATTTCTGGCGGCGGTGGCGCCGAAATGGGCCCTGGCTGCCGCAGGTTTTGGCAACCGCTGGGATTTTCCCCGCCCGGCGGTGCGGGATCGCCTGACGGGCCAAGGCAGCGCGCTGGCGGTCACCGGGGAGCTGGGGGCGGTGACGGTGCGCTTGCGCGCAGGAAAGCCGATCGCAATGGACGGTTATCGCTGTCGCGCGCGCCGCTATTGGCAAGCCGTGCCGGCGGGCTGTCCGGCTAAGGAATGAAGCCGGGGCCGCCGATCAAGTAGAATGCGGCCATCGGGCCGTCGACAACGGACGGGAGTGGATACGATGTGGGAATTGGTGCGGGCTGGCGGCTGGGTGATGGTGCCCATTTTGCTGTGTTCCTTGGGTGCGGTGGCCATTGTGGCCGAGCGGCTGTGGAGTCTGCGCCGCGAGCGCATCGTGCCGCCGGATCTGGTGCCCCAGGTTCAGCAATGGATCAAGGCGGATCAGTTGAACGAGGAGGCAGTGGGCCGTCTGCGCCGTCATTCGCCCTTGGGACGGGTGCTGGCGGCGGGGCTGTCCAGCCGTCATCTGGATCGGGCTGCGGTCAAGGAAGGCATTGAGGATGCCGGGCGCCATGAGGTGCATGAACTGGAACGCTACCTCAATACGCTGGGCACCATTGCTAGCATTTCGCCGTTGCTGGGCTTGCTGGGGACGGTTTTCGGCATGATTCGCATGTTTTCCGCGCTGACCTCCGCCGGGGTCGGCAATCCGGCGGAACTGGCCCATGGCATCGCCGAGGCATTGATCACCACGGCAGCGGGGCTGATCGTAGCCATTCCCGCCCTGGCCGCCCATCGTTACCTGCGCGGACAGGTGGCCGAGATCGTGGTGGAGATGGAGATCGCCTCCATCAGTCTGGTGAACCTGCTCTATGGCGGCCAGGCGCCAGCGAGCCGGGCATCAGCCCGGCGGCGGCCGATCAAGGCCCCGGTGGCGGCATCATGAATCTGAGCTCGCGGCGCGGGGATGAGCCGGAAATCAATTTGATTTCACTCATCGACGTCTTGTTCGTCCTGGTGATTTTCTTGATGGTGACCACCACCTTCGCGCATCAAACCGGTTTGCGACTGGAATTGCCCAAGGCGTCACCAGCGCCTGAAACGGCCACGGACCCTGGCCTGTCGGTCGCGGTGGATCGCAATGGCCACTACTTTCTCGGAGATCAGGCCTTGGTGAATACCCGTCCGGAAACCCTGCGGCGCGCGCTGGAGCTGGAACTGGGCGCGGAACGCAACCGCCCGGTGGCGGTGCGGGCGGATGGCCGCGCCAGTCACCAATCGGTGGTGACGGTATTCGATGTTCTGGCCCAGATGGGTATTCGGGATGTGGTGATCGAGACCGTGCAACCGCCGGAGTCGCCGTGACCGACCGGCCGGCTTCCATGGCACCGCTGGCGATCTATCGGCGATTGTTGCGTTACAGTCTGGCGCACTGGCGCCTGTTTCTCGTCGCCGTGGTGGGCATGGTCCTGTTCGCTGTGTCGGAAACGGCATTTGCCTGGCTGATGAAACCGCTGCTGGACGGCAGCTTCGTGGAGCGGGATCCGACCATCATCCGCTGGATGCCGCCCTTGGTGCTGGGGCTCTTCCTGTTGCGGGGTGCGGCGGCTTTTGTGTCGGATTACTACATGGCCGACGTGGGCCAGCGGGTGATCAAGACCATCCGGACCGAATTATTCGACCATTTCCTGCGCCTGCCCTCGTCATTCTATGACCGCAATGCCTCCGGCCAACTGCTGTCCAGCCTGACCTTCAATGTCGACCAGGTGGCCAATGCCGCGACCCAGGCAGTCACGGTGATGATCCGCGACAGCATCAAGGTCGTGGGTTTCATGGGCCTGATGTTTTATCTCAATGCCAAGCTGGCGGTTTTCGCTGTCTTGGTCAGCCCGTTGATCGCCGTGTTGATCCGCTGGATCAGCGGTCGATTTCGCCGCATCAGCACTCGCATCCAGCACTCGATGGGGGAACTCACCGGCGCTTCCGAGGAGATGATCAAGGGGCAGCGGCTGGCCAAGGTGTTCGGTGCCCAGGATCATGAATCCCGGCGCTTTGATCGGGTGAATGAACGGAATCGACAATTGCTCATGAAACGGGCGCTGACCCAGGCCGCCAGCAATCCGGTCATCCAACTCATCGCCGCCATTCCCATGGCGGGCATCGTTTACGTGGCCACCAACGACAGCATTTCCGGGGCGATGACCCCCGGTGCTTTCGCCGCCTTCCTGGGGGCCATGGTGGGTCTGCTCAACCCCCTGAAACAGCTCACCACGGTGAATGCCACCCTGCAGCGGGGCATCGCCGCCGCCGCCAGCATCTTCGCCCTGCTGGAGGTGGATGCCGAGCCGGACAGCGGCCAGCAGCCCCTGGGGCGAGCCAAGGGCACGGTATGTTTCGAAAGAGTGCGTTTCACTTATGATCCGGCCAAGGGGGAGGTGCTGAAGGGGATCGATCTCGCCATCGAGCCTGGCCAAACCATCGCCTTGGTGGGCCGTTCGGGCAGCGGCAAGACATCTCTCGTGAACCTGCTACCGCGCTTCTATGAGCCCCAGGCCGGCCGGATTCTGGTGGACGGGGTCGACATCCGCGACTATCGGCTTGCGGATCTGCGCCGACAGATTGCCGTGGTGGGGCAGGAGGTCGTGCTGTTCAACGACAGCGTGGCGGCCAATATCGCCTATGGCGAGGATCCCGCGCAGGTCATGGAGCGGGTGGAGGCGGCGGCCCGCGCGGCCCATGCCTGGGAATTCATCGAGA
>JBATEM010000107.1:0-6485 GCA_049664005.1 Candidatus Macondimonas sp. | reverse complement strand
TGTTCGACCCGCGCGGCGGCTACTTCAAGAAAGGCGGCCGCTACATGCCGTCCCTGGTGGCCGAAATCGGCGATGCGATCGAGCAACACCTGCGCACCATCGCCATGCAGCGCCGCGCCGTTCTCACCCAACTCGGCCATATCCCCCAGCACCAGCCAGCGTTCACCAGCCAGTTCGGCCAGCACCGCGACCGCCGCTTGGAGGGAAGTGGGGTTGGCGTTGTAGCTGTCATCGATCAAGCGCGCCCCATTCCGGCCGACGAGCCAGTTCAAGCGTCCCCGCGCTGGACGGGCATGCGCGAGTCCGGCGGCAATGGTCGCCGTGGACAGTCCCAGCGCCTCCCCCACGGCAGCGGCAGCCAGTGCATTGCGCAGGTTGTGCAGCCCAAGGAATCCGAGCGCCACATCGGCTTTACCGGCGGGCGTGACAAGGTGGAACACCTGTCGCGCCCCTGCGCCGTCGATCAGCATCCGACGCTGGGCCGGATCGGTTCGCACATCCGCATCGGGGGAAAAACCAAAGCGGATCATGCGTGCATGGGTCAGGCCGGCCCAATAGGCGGCAAAGGGATCATCGGCATTGATCACCGCAACGCCCTCCGCTGGGAGCGCCGCAAGCAGCTCGCCCTTGGCTCGTGCCACGCCCTCGACAGAGCCGAAACCTTCCAGATGGGCACGACCGGCCTGGGTAATCAGGCCAATTCGCGGGCGCGCCCAAGCCGCGAGCTCGGCGATCTCACCGGGATGATTGGCGCCCAGTTCGAACACTGCAGCCCAATGACGTTCCGGGTCCAAGCCCAGGAGACTCAGTGGCAAACCCAGTTCATTGTTGTAATTGCCCGGCGTCGCCCACACCGGGCCCTGGCCACCCAGAATGGCGGCGATCATTTCCTTGACCGTGGTCTTGCCGTTGCTCCCGGTCAGGGCCACCACCGGCCCGGCAAACTGCGCGCGCCAATGGGTCGCCAGCGCAATCAGCGCCGCCCGCGGATCCGGCACCACCACCTGCGGCAGGTCCACCGCCGCATCCAAACGGCTCACCAATGCTCCGGCGGCCCCGGCAAACCGGGCCTGCCCCAGGAAAGCATGCCCATCGGTCCGGGCGCCCGGCAGCGCCACGAACAAGGCGCCGGACTGCAACCGCCGGGTGTCGATGGCGACGCCTGCGAAGGGCGCCGCGGGTCCGTGCAACTTGCCGCCGAGCAGGCGGGCAACGTGGTCCAGATCGCCGCGGATCATGGCGTCTCCCCCAGCCACTCAGCCACCACCGCCTCATCCGAGAACGGCTCCTGCCGATCGGCAAAGATCTGTCCCGTTTCATGGCCCTTGCCGGCAATGAGCACCCAGTCTCCCGGGGCTGCGGCTTCGAGCGCACTCACGATGGCGGCGCGGCGGTCGCGCTCGACGCGCACCGGCGTGCCCGCGGGGATGGCTGTACGGATGGCAGCGATGATGGTGTCCGGATCCTCACTGCGCGGATTGTCGTCGGTGAGCACCATCGCATCGGCCAGGCGACCGGCCACGGCGCCCATCAGCGGGCGCTTGCCCCGATCCCGATCCCCACCGCAACCGAACACACACACGACGCGCCGGGCGCCGTGTTCACGACAGGCCGCCAACGCCTGCGCCAGCGCATCAGGGGTATGGGCGTAGTCCACCACCGCTTGCGGGCGCGCACCACCGCCCAGCCGCTGCATGCGCCCCGGCACCGGCCGAACCATGGACAGGCGCCGCAATGCCTCATCCCACGCGATTCCGCCCCCCAGCAATGCGCCCAGCACCAACAAGGCATTGGCTACGTTGAATCGTCCCAACAGGGGCAGATGCAGCGCTCCCGTTCCCCAATCACCTGTCAACGTCAGATCCAGGCCGTTCGCGGTTGGCGTCATCGCCCGGACCCACAGCCGCGATGCGCCGGCTCCCAGCCGACCCTGGTAAGGCGAAAATCCCGCCCATACCAGCTCGCAGCTTGCCGACAGGGCCGCACGCATCGCGGCGGATGCCGGGTCTTCGCCCCATAGCACGGCGAGGCGCAAGGCCGCTTGTTCGAACAAGCGCCGCTTGGCGGCGGCGTAGGCCACTTCGCTGCCGTGATAATCCAGATGGTCGCGCGTGAGGTTGGTAAAGATCGCCGTATCGAAATGCACTGCCGCGACGCGCGCCTGATCCAGGGCATGGGATGACACCTCCATGGCCACGGCACGCGCGCCCTCGTCCCGCAGCCGGGCCAACCAGATCTGCACGGCCACCGCGTCCAGGGTGGTATGGGTGGACGGGACAAGCGCGTCCGGATAGCCGTTGCCCAGGGTGCCCAGCAAGCCGGCGGCCCCCGGTGGATGTCCCAGGGTCTGCGCCAGCAGGTGGGCGCAACTGGTCTTGCCGTTGGTGCCGGTGATGCCGATCACCCGCAGGTCTGCCGAAGGCTCCCCGAAGAAACGCCCGGCCAGCGCACTGGCGTGAGCCCCCAAATCCGGTACTGCCACCATCGGGATGGGCAGTTGTGGCAAGGGCTCGGCCCACCCCTTGGGATCGAAGGCTACGGCTCGGGCACCGCGCACGGCTGCGTCCAGGGCATGGGTCAGGCCGTGGCGCGATTGGCCAGCGCAGGCAAGAAACAGGTCGCCCGGCCGCACCTGGCGCGAATCCAGCGTGAGCCCGTTCAGCGTCCGATCCATCAATGGCGTGACACCCCTGACCCAGGGCGCAAGCAAGGCCGCAAGTGTCCACGATGGTGTGTGCATCGGCTCTGCGCTCATCCCAGTTCCTCCGCAGTGTCAGCGGAATGCACCAGGCCTGCCCCTGCGGGCAGATTGTCGGGCGGAATCTCCATCAATCGCAGCGCGCCGGCCATGATGCGTGAGAACACCGGGGCGGCAACGGCGCCACCGTAATAGGCCCCGCCCGTGGGTTCATCGATCACCACCACCGCCACCAGGCGGGGATGGCTGGCCGGAACATAACCGGCAAATACCGCTTGGTAGCGGCGCTCGGAATAGCCGCCGATACCGGATTTGCGGGCGGTTCCCGTCTTTCCAGCCACCCGATAGCCGGGTACTGCGGCAGCGGTTGCGGTGCCTTCACGAACCACTTGCTCCAGCATCAGGCTGACACTCGCCGCCGTTGCGGGACTGATGAGGCGATGGGCCGGGGGCAACTGCTTGGGCACGAAGAAGCTCACGGGACGCCGCTCGCCGCCGGCGGCAATCACTGCATAGGCACTGGCCAGTTGCAGAGCCGTGGTGGAGAGGCCGTAGCCATAGGCCACCGTGGCATGGTCGATGGGGCGCCAATCCTGAAAATGGCGCAGGGTGCCCCCGCGCTCCCCCGGAAAACCACTGGCGCTCAGTTCCCCAAAGCCATAATTACGCAAGGCATTCCAGAGCGTTTCGGTGGAGGTGGCCAGGGCAATGCGGCTGGCGCCCACGTTGCTCGACTTGGCGAGGATGCCGCCCAGATCCAGGGCGCCATAGTTGTGCAGGTCGCGGATGGTGTTGCCTTGCACGGTAAACCAGCCCGGATTGGTATCGATCACGCTGGTTGGCTTGAACAGCCCCTGTTCCAGTGCTGTGGCCACGATGAAGGGCTTGAGGGTGGAGCCGGGCTCGAACAGGTCCATGACCGCCCGGTTGCGCGCGATGGATGGCGAGATCGCTTCCCGATTATTGGGGTTGAAGGGCGGCTGGCTGACCATCGCCAGTACCTCCCCGGTGCGGGGATCCAGCACCACGACCGAGCCCGCCTTGGCCTGGTGGGCGATCACCGCGGCCTTCAGCTCGCGATAGGCCAGGTACTGGATCCGGCGATCCAGGCTGAGCTGAAGATCCCGGCCCGGACGGGCCTCGCGGATTTCGCCCAAGTCGTCGATGACCTTGCGGCCGCCGTCAATGAGCACCCGGCGCTGTCCCGGCTGCCCGCGCAGCCAGCTGTCAAAGGATAGCTCCAACCCCTCCAGTCCCCGGTCGTCGATGTTGGTAAAGCCCAGCAAATGTCCGCTGATTTCGCCAGTGGGGTAGTAACGCCGATATTCGCGCTGAGCATTCAGGCCGGGCAGATCCAGCGCCAATATGCGCCTGGCTTCCTGCGGGGGCAGATGGCGCTTGATGTAGACAAATTCCCGGCTCTGGCGCGCCTGCAGCTTCTCGCGCAACGGGCGGGGGAAGATGCCCAGTGCGGCCGCCAGTTGCTCCACGGCGCCAGCATGCGCCAGAAAGGGAGTCGGATTTACCCAGATCGAATCCACCGGCGTGCTCGCGGCCAAGGGTTCGCCATGGCGATCGATGATCATGCCGCGATGCGCGGACGTTTCCATGACCCGCAAATGGCGTTCCTGCGCCTGACCATGGAGGAAGCCCTTGTCGAAAACCTGCAAATGCACGGCGCGAGCGACCAGCCCCAGCGCCAGCACCGCCAGGAAAACCGCCATCAGGCGGCTGCGCCAAGCCCACGCCGGATTGCCCAGGCGCTTATTCATCGCGCACGATCCCGATATCCTTGGGCGCAGGGGTCATCATCCCCAGTCGCTCACGCGCCAGCCGCTCGATGCGGGGTGCCGTCGCCCAGGCGGCGAGTTCGAGTTGCAGGCGACTCCATTCTCCTTCCAGCTCGTCCCGCTCTTCCTGCAAGCGCTGTACCTCGGACCACCGCTCCCGGTTCTGGAATTTCACATAAACCAGCCCCAGGCTGCTCCCGAAAACGGCCAGCGCCAGCAGGGTGGTGAGCGTGATGCTTGCCCCTCTCATGCGCACTTCTCCACGGCCCGCAGGGTGGCGCTGCGCGCGCGCGGATTTTCGGCGCATTCGGCCGCGCTGGGCCGCACCTGCCGCGCCACCCAACGCAGTGTTGGTTCGGGCGTGAAGAATCCCAGTGGATCGGATGGTGGCTGCACGCCGGCGCGCATGAAGCGCTTGACGATGCGATCTTCCAGGGAATGGAAACTGATCACCGCCAGCCGCCCCCCCAGCGCCAAAAGATTCACGGCGGCGGCCAAGGCGCACTCCAGGGATTCCAGTTCCCGATTGATGAAAATGCGCACGGCCTGAAAGGTGCGCGTGGCCGGATGCTTGTGGCGCTCGCCCCGCGGCAGGGTCTGGGCGACCAGATCGGCCAATTGGCGGGTGCGGGTCAGGGGCTGCTGGATGCGTGCTTCCACGATGCGGCGGGCGATGCGGCGAGCATGACGCTCCTCTCCGAAGACCCACAGCACCTGCGCCAACTCGGCTTCCTCTGCCGTATTCAGCCATTCGGCAGCGCTCGGGCCGCGGGAAACGTCCATCCGCATGTCCAGCGGCCCGTCGTTCATGAAACTGAAACCGCGCTCGGGGTTGTCGAGCTGAGGAGAAGACACGCCTAGGTCGAACAGAATGCCATCCAGGCCCTCAGCCCAACCGGCCGCAATGACCAAGCCCGCAAGATCCGCGACATTGCCATGCACGATTGTCACCCGGGAATCCTGCGCCCAACGCGCCTGGGCATGGGCCACCGCCTGTAGATCGCGATCCACGACCATGAGCTGTCCCTCCGGTCCCAAGGCCTCCAAAAGGCGTTCCGCATGCCCACCGCGGCCATAAGTCCCGTCGATATAGCGACCGGCGGGGCGGGGCGCCAATGCCTCCAGCGTCTCGGCCAGCAGAACAGGCCGATGCAATGTCTCCATGTTCCCGCCGCCTCAGATCGTCAGGTTCTGAAGCGCGGCGGGCATTTCACCCAGCCCTTCTTTCGGGCCGGCGAGCCAGTCGGCCTGGCTCTGCTCCCAGCGCTCCTCGGCCCACAGCTCGAACTTGTGACCTTGACCGATGAGCATGGCACGGGATTCCAAATGAGCGAACTTGCGCAGCGGCGGGGTCAGCTGGAGTCGACCCTGGCCGTCCATCACGATCTCGGTGGCGTAGCCCATCAGGAAGCGCTGGAGTTGACGGGCCCGAGGATCCAGATTCGCCATTCGGATCAGATCCGTTTCCACCGTCTCCCATGCCGGCAATGGATACACCAGCAGGCATTGATCACGATCGACCGTCACCACCATCTGGCCTTCACAGGCCGCCAGCAGGGGATCCCGATAGCGCGCAGGAATCGCCATCCGGCCCTTGCCGTCGATCGCTACCTGGCTGGCACCCCTGAACACGTCGTCTATCGCCCCCAATTCGCCACTTTCCGCCACAATTCTCCACCATGAACACACTATGGAATTCCAGGCTCGCGCTGTCAAGCAAAAAAGGAGGTTTCAGGGAAATGATTTTGGCTTTGATTACAAATGCTTACGCGAAGGAAAAAAGCACTGCCGCGCCGCCGTCGAGACGGATAGCGGCAGCCTTTTTGAATCAGTCCATTAGCGGAAATGGGTAAAGAAAAACATCAAGACCTGGACTTTCGCGGGACCCTGGGGGTGTAAGAAGGAGCCGGCCGATAAGCCGGGTTCTGTCGTGGACAGTCATTCATCTGGGATGCACGTCACCGCGCACCTCGAGCGATCCACCCGGGAACAGCGCA
>JBATEM010000106.1:0-3679 GCA_049664005.1 Candidatus Macondimonas sp. | reverse complement strand
CATCGGAGGAACCTGGGATCTTTTCCGCTACCCCGGGATCCGTTCGGACTCCGACATGTACACCCTGGGATTTCCCTTTCGCCCCTGGAACAATCGCAAAGCCATCGCGCCTGGCAGCATGATCCTCAACTACATCAAGGACACCGCGCGCGAATTCGGAATTGAACAAAAAGTCCGTTTCAATCACTGGGTCAAGCGGGCAAGCTGGTCCAGCAAAGAGGCGCAATGGACCGTCGAGGCCGAGGTTGGCCCCAATCAGGATATCGTCCGCTATACCTGCAACTTCCTTTACATGTGCAGTGGGTACTACCGTTATGAAAGCGGCTACATGCCCGATTTTCCCGGCGTGGACCGCTTCCAGGGTCGCCTGATCCACCCGCAGCAGTGGCCCGAGGATCTGGACTACAGCGGCAAACGGGTTGTCGTCATTGGCAGCGGCGCGACCGCCGTGACGCTGGTGCCCGCGCTGGCGGAAAAGGCCGCGCATGTGACGATGTTGCAGCGCTCGCCCACTTACGTCATCGGACTGCCGGACTGGGACCCGATCACCGAGGCGTTGCGCCTGAGCCTGCCCGGCCGCATCGCCTCAGGGATCAATCGGTTCAAGAACGTGTGGCTGGCCATGTTCTTCTTCCAGATCTCCCGGCGCTGGCCCAACCTGGTCCGCAAGGCCTTGCGCTTTCATGTGCAACGGGAACTGGGCGATGCCTGCGATGTAGACGTGCATTTCAACCCCAAGTACAACCCATGGGAGGAGCGGGTATGCATCGCCGCCAACGGCGATTTGTTCAAGGCCATCCGGTCCAGGCGGGCGAGCATGGCCACCGACCACATTGAAGCCTTCACAGAAACCGGGATCCGGTTGAAATCCGGTCAGACCCTCGAGGCCGACATCGTCATCTCGGCAACGGGCCTCGATCTCATCCCGCTGGGCGGCGTGGAATTCGCTGTGGATGGTCAGCGCTGGGAGCCGGGCAAGAGCATGACCTACAAAGGCATGATGTTCCGCGACGTGCCGAATCTGGCTCAAGCCACCGGCTACACCAACGCCTCATGGACCCTGAAGTGCGACCTGACCAGCCAGTACGTCTGCCGCCTGATCAACTACATGGACCAGCACGGCTATCAATACTGCGCGCCGCATACCAACGATCCGACCATCACCGAATTGCCGTTTGTCGATTTCTCATCAGGCTATATTCAGCGCGCCATCGACAAGTTCCCCAAGCAAGGGTCGAAAGCGCCCTGGAAGCTTTACCAAAACTATGCGCGCGACATTCTGAGTCTGAGATATGGCGCCGTGAAGGATGAGGCCATGGTATTCACTGCCGCTGCCGCCGCCACTCAGCCCTCCATGTCCTCGTCCACATCCTAGCGGGGCTTTCGGTCACAGCTTGGCCAGTCACTCCAGGCAGCGGCTGGCCAAAGGCGCCGAATCCGTCCCCGAACCCACGCCCCCTGGACGCAAACGGCCCAGATCGCCGCCAACTCAGCTCAAAATGGGTTCCGCCAACCCCGCCGCATCCATCTGGGTCTCTGGCGCTGCGGCCTGGAAAGCAGCCAATGTCATACAGGTGCCATAGATCCGTCGCACCACGGGGAAGTCGGAAAGATCAATGCCCCGCTCAATCGCTTCATGCACTTCGGGGACCAGACAGGCATCGGCCAGCGTCGGCTGATCCCCATGGCAATGGGCGCCGGTTTCGGCACTGCTGGCCAACAGGTGTTCCACGGCGGCAAGCCCCTCGCGCATCCAATGGGCGGACCAGTGGGCAAGCTGATCCTCGCCTTGGTCATGCCGGCTGCGCAGATAACGCAACACGCGCAGGTTGTGCAGCGGCTGGATATCAGAGACGAACAACTGGGCCAGGGCACGCGCGCGCGCGCGACCCAGTAGGTCCTTGGGCAACACGGCGCGGGCGGGCCAGCGCTCCTCGAGATACTCCATGATGGCCATGGACTGGGTGATGACATGGCCATCATCCACCAGCACCGGCGCCAGCCCTTGCGGGTTGAGGGCGCGGAATTGATAGCGCTGCAGTTTGTCCCCGGCAATGTCGACGAACCGATAATCGCAGGACAAGCCCTTGATGTTCAGGATGATGCGCACCCGATGTGCGGCGACACTGCGATGATAGGTATAAAGTTCCATGGGCTTTTGGCCTCCCAGTCGAGAAAACCCGCTGGCTGCGGACGAGCAATGACGGCTGTGGCCGGGATCGTCCAGCCACAATGCCGCCTGAAATTTGGGGTCCGCTTCCCGGTCATGGGATACAGACCCGCATATCTCCCCACCGGGAGAAGTGCACAACAATCCTGAAACAGGCATGGCGAGCGCAAGCGGCAATCCGCCATGCGATAAACCACATCATCCGTCGTCACCGCGCATCGCGCGGGGACAAACTCTTTCACGCTAGCTCGCAGCCGATCCCGCCACCGTCATGGACTCGATCAGCAGGGACCCACAATGGATGCTGCCGCGGGTATCCAGATCATCGCCAACCGCGACGATCTGGCGATACATCTCGGCCAGATGCCCGGCGATGGTAACCTCCTCCACCGCATGGACGATCTGGCCCCGCTCCACCCAGAAACCCGAGGCACCCCGGGAATAATCCCCCGTGACCAGATTCACGCCCTGCCCCATCACTTCGGTCACCCAGAGCCCCGTGTCCAGCGTGCGCAGCAGCGCCGCCTCGCCCCCGGTGACCGTGGGCGCAACGATCAGATTGTGCACACCGCCGGCGTTGCCGGTGGTGCGCAGGCCCAGCCGGCGGGCGGCATAGCTGTCCAGCACATACCCCAGGAGCACGCCATCTCGCACCAGGTCGCGCGGGGATGTGGCCACACCCTCGCCATCGAATACCGCGCTCGCGATGCCTTGTGGGAGATGGGGATGCTCGTGCAGATGCAGGCTGGGACTCATGATCTGCTGGCCCAGCTTGCCCTGCAGGAAACTCATTTCCCGGTAAAGCGCTCCGCCACTGACGGCGCCGACCAGATGGCGTATCAGACCACGGGCCACCTCCGGGGAAAACAGCACGGGCACGCGTCGGGTGGACAGGGTGCGCGCACCCAGACGTGCCAAGGCCCGCTGGGCGGCACGTCGGCCCAAGGCCTCGGGCATGGGCAGCCGATCCGGATGACGCGCGCTTTCATACCAGCCGTCGCGCTGCATCTGACCGCCCGTTTCCGCCACAACGCTCAAGCCCATGCCGTGGGAAGACCCACGGCGCACGCCCAGGAATCCCGCACTGTTGGCCAGCACCGACAGCCCCAGTCCCGTTTGCAGGCCCGCGCCTTCTGAATTCGTAAGACGGGCATCCTCGGCAAGCGCCGCTGCCTCCATCGCCAAGGCCCGATCAATGGCCTGCTCGGGGGAAAGCGCCCAGGGGTGATAAAGATCGAGATCCGGAAACACCCGCGCCAGTGTTTCCGGATCCGGCAATCCAGCCGCCGGATCGGCTTCGGTATGACGCGCCAGATCACAGGCCGCGTTCACCGCCTGATCGATGGCGTCCGGGCGCAAATCAGTCGTGCTGGCACCGCCTTTGCGTTGGCCGAAATAGACGGTGATGCCCAAGCCCCGATCCCGCTCGTACTCCAAGGTTTCGACCTCCCCGCAACGCACGCTGACCGCGTAGCCGACGCGCAAGCCGACTTCCGCCTGGGCGGCATC
>JBATEM010000105.1:0-8682 GCA_049664005.1 Candidatus Macondimonas sp. | reverse complement strand
GGGCGGCATGGCGACTGGGGCACAGCTCCACCGCCACGGCGTCGAAGTGGCCGCTGGCGATCAATTGGCGCACGGCCGCCTCGCTGGTGCGGGAGACGTGGGCGGTGCCGAGCAGGGTGATCGAGGTGGAGCCCAGGGTGATTTCCCGCAGTGGCTCATCGGGGGCGATTTCGGACAGGTTCACGGTTATCTCTGACGGCTGGACGCGGCGGCAGGGGGTGGGCAAGATCGAGCAAAGAATGCGCCCCGGGTGGGGGCGGAATCAAGCGGAGGCGCCATGGATTGGCGATCACAGTGGGGGTTGGCGCGATCTTTTCTGCTCTACCGGGCCCGTCCTGGTCGGCGCCGGCGCCTGGCAGCGTTCTACCGGCCCTGGATCGGCCCCGACAGTCTGTGTTTCGATATCGGCGCCCATTTGGGCGACCGGGTGGATGCCTGGCGGCGGCTGGGCGCGCGCGTGGTGGCGGTGGAGCCCCAGCCGCTGTTTCGGGATGCCCTCGTGCGACGCTATCGAAACGATGCGCGGGTGTGCATCGAGCCGGTGGCGCTGGCCGAGGCGCCCGGGCGGCAGATCCTGTCGATCAGCCGGCGCACCCCCACGGTGAGCACGCTGAATGCGGATTGGCGGCAAGCCATGGCAGGCAGCGACCGGTTTCGCGGGGTGCGCTGGGATGCGTCCTGTGAGGTCGAGGTGACGACCCTGGACACCCTAATCGCCCGGCATGGCGTGCCAAGCTTCTGCAAGCTCGATGTGGAAGGCGCCGAGGCGCAGATCCTGGCCGGGCTGTCCCAGCCCTTGCCGGCATTGTCGCTGGAGTATTCCCCGGCGGCCATCGACGGCGCATTGGCCTGCGTGGCGCGCCTGGCCGCGCTGGGCAGCTATCGCTTTCGGCGATCGGTGGGCGAAAGCCTGCGCTTCGAGCCGGGCGGCTGGCGGGAAGCGCCGCAGGCGCTGGCGGATTTGCGCGCCGTACCACGCCATGCGCCGGCCGGGGACCTGTATGCCGTGCGGGTGGGCTGAAATCGGTCAAGCCGCTTTTCCATTGGTACAATTCCCGGCTGAATCCGGTCCGGGCCGATGGGCGCCCGCCAACGTGGGGGAAAGGCATGAAGATCACCGTATTCGGCAGTGGCTATGTGGGGCTGGTCACTGCGGCCTGCTTCGCCCGCATGGGCAACAAGGTCCTGTGTGTGGACATTGATGCCGCCAAGGTGGAGGCGTTGCGTGCCGGTCGGGTACCGATCCGGGAACAGGGGCTGGACGATCTGGTGGCTGCGGGTATCGCTGCAGGGAATCTGCGCTTTACCACGGATCCCGCCGAGGGGGTGGCGCATGGCCTGTATCAGTTCATCGCCGTGGGGACCCCCGCCGATGAAGACGGTTCGGCTGATCTGAGTCATGTGTTGGCGGTGGCGGCCACCGTGGCCGAGCACATGGACGGTTATCGGGTCGTGGTGGACAAGTCGACGGTGCCAGTGGGCACGGCGCGGCGGGTGAGCGAGGTGATCCGGGAAAGACTGGCGCGGCGCGGGGCAACGGTGCCGTTCGCGGTGGTGTCCAATCCGGAGTTCCTGAAAGAAGGCAATGCGGTCGAGGATTTCATGAAGCCCGACCGCATCATCATCGGCGCCGACGACGAGCGCGCCATCCGCGAGATGCAGCGGCTCTACGCCCCCTTCAACCGCAAGAGCGACCGGCTGCTGGTCATGGACCCCCTGTCTGCCGAACTCACGAAATACGCGGCCAACGCCATGCTGGCGACCAAGATCAGCGTGATGAACGAGTTCGCCAATATCGCCGAGCGGGTCGGCGCGGACATCGAGCAGGTGCGCGTGGGACTGGGTTCCGATCCGCGTATCGGCTTTCATTTCATTTACCCGGGCGCGGGTTATGGCGGATCCTGTTTTCCCAAGGATGTCAGCGCCCTGATCCATACGGCCCGCGAGGTCGGCCATCCGGCGCATATCCTGCAAGCCGTGCAGGCGGTGAACCAGCGCCAGAAGAGCCGGCTGTTCGAACGCATCCAGCAGCATTTTGGTCATGACTTGTCGGGGCTGACTTTCGCCCTGTGGGGGCTGGCTTTCAAGCCCGGCACGGATGATATGCGCGAGGCGCCCAGCCGGGTCTTGATGGAGGCGCTGTGGCGAGCCGGTGCGCGGGTGCGGGCGCACGATCCGGCGGCCATGGCGGAAGCCCGCCACCTGTATCCCGACCCGGAGATGCTGGTGTTGTGCGACGACCCCATGGCCTGCCTGGACGGCGCCGAGGGGCTGGTGGTGATGACGGAATGGAACCGCTATCGCAGCCCGGATTTCGAGGATCTCCGCAAACGCCTGCGCCGCCCGGTGATCTTCGATGGCCGCAATCTCTACGATCCGCTGATGATGGCGGAACAGGGGTTCAGCTATTACGCCATCGGCCGCCCCGTGATCGAACCGCTGGCATCGCCGGCGTCCTGATGCATGGATATTGAACGCAACGAGCGCGCGCGCCTGTCGGATCCGGCGCGGGTGCTGGTGGTCGGCGCCGGCGCTGTCGGTGGCTTCTATGGCAGTCTGCTGGCGCGCCAGGGCATGCGGGTCGCCGTGGTCTGTCGCAGTGAGGCGGAGACCGTGGCCCGGCAGGGTTTTCGGGTCCACAGCGAGGTGCTGGGGGACTGGGTGTTTCAGCCCGAACAGGTGCTGCGGACGCCTTCCTCTGAGCCGTTTGCGCCCGATTATCTGCTGCTGACGACCAAGGTGCTGGCGGGGGAGGACCGGGCCGCGCTCATCCACCCGGCGCTGGGTCCACGCACAGTGATCGTCGTACTGGAAAACGGGATAGGGGTCGAGGCACCGTTGGCATCTGCCTTCCCGGATCACGAGCTGATCAGCGCGCTGGCCTTCGTCTGCGTTTCACGCACAGGTCCCGGTGCGATTCACCATCAGGCTTATGGCGCGTTGACTCTGGGTTGCTATCCCCACGGCATTTCTCCGGCCGCCGAGTGTCTGGCGACGGCGTTCCGGGAGGTGGGGATTGCGGTTGAGGTGACGGCGGATATCGTCACCGCACGCTGGCGCAAGGCGGTCTGGAACGCTGCATTCAACCCGGCCTCGGTCCTGGGAGGATGTGTGGATACCGCCCGGCTGATGGCCGAACCCCAGACGGTGCAGCTGATCCGGCGTGCCATGGCGGAGGTGTGCGCCGTGGCGGCCGCAGCAGGCCATCCACTGCCGTCGCAGACGGTGGACGCGATGCTGGAAAGCACGGCCCGCATGCCGCCTTACCGCACCAGCATGACACTGGATGCCTTGCAGGGGCGCCCACTGGAACGCCAGGCCATTCTGGGCGCCATGATCGAGCAGGCCCAGTCGCTTAAGGTTGCCGTGCCGATCCTGGAAACCTTTGATGCGCTGTTGCGTCTGCACGAGCCCGCTTCGTCCAATTGACCCCGCGCGCTGGAACTTGAACGGGGTTCGTTGTAACGTTAGCCGTCTCCGGTTGCCGCAGGGTCGTGGCAGCCCGCTCAATGCCCAAGGAAAGATGGCAAATCCATTGCCGCAATCCAGCGCGAGAGAAGTTGATGGGCCACGGGATCCGTCCCGCCCGTGCAGACGCAGGCATGGAGCACATGGAGTCGGCAGGATCGTCCGCACAGGAGTAATAGAAATGGCTGATGCAGTTATCGTTTCCACGGCCCGCACGGGCATTGGCAGGGCGTTCAAGGGTTCCTTGAACCTGACTCATGGCGCCGAAATGGGCGGCCATGTGATCAAGCACGCCGTGGAGCGCGCCGGAATCGATCCGGCTGAAGTCGAAGAAATCATCATGGGTTGCGGCCTGCCCGAAGGCGCCACCGGCAACAACATCGCGCGCCTGGCGGGAATTCGCGGCGGCATTCCGGTCACCTCCACCGGCGCCACCATTGCGCGCTTCTGTGGCTCGGGCCTGTCGGCTGTCGCCCACGCAGCCCAGCGCTGCATCGTCGACAAGGTCCCGGTTGCCATCGGCGGCGGGCTGGAGTCGATCAGCCTGGTGCAGAACAACATGAACATGAAGCACGCGATGGACAAGGGCTTGCTCAAGATGAAGCCCACCATCATGGTGCCGATGATCCCCACCGCGGAAAACATCGCCAAGCGTTTCGGCGTCACCCGCGAGGAAGCCGACCAGTTGGCGCTGCTGAGCCAGCAGCGCACCGCCGCCGCCCAGAAGGACGGCCGCCTGGGCGAGGAAATCGTGCCCATCACGGTGACCATGGAAGTCACCGACAAGGAAACCGGCAAGACCGAAAAGGTTGAAGTCACCCTGAGCCGCGATGAAGGCAACCGCGAAACCACGCTGGAAAAGCTGGCCTCGCTGAAGCCGGTCGCCGGCCCCACCGGCACGGTTACCGCCGGCAATGCCAGCCAGCTCTCCGACGGCGCCGCCGCCGTGGTGATCATGAACAGCGAATATGCCGAGAAGAAGGGCGTCAAGCCGCTGGGCATCTTCCGTGGCTTTGCCACTGCCGGCTGCGAACCCGACATCATGGGCATCGGTCCCATCTATGCCATTCCGCGCTTGTTGGAGCGCCATGGCCTGAAGATGGACGACATCGGCTTGTGGGAACTGAACGAAGCCTTCGGCGTTCAGGCCGCATATTGCATCAAGGAACTGGGCATTCCCATGGAATTGTGCAACGTCAATGGCGGCGCCATTGCCATCGGCCATCCCTACGGCATGTCCGGCGCCCGCATGGTCGGCGCGGCCCTGCTGGAAGGCAAGCGCCGCGGCGTCAAGCACGTCGTGGTGTCCATGTGCATTGCCCAGGGCATGGGCGCGGCCGGCCTGTTCGAAGTGGTGTAAGGATCGATTCGTGATCCAAAAGGCCCGGGGTGATCGCTGCCCCGGGCTTTTTTCTTGGGATCGATTTTGGGCTTGTTCTTTCGAACGTGATACGATTTCGGTCTTTGATTCAGGCTTGCCTGGGTGTTCTTTCCGGCGCTTTTTCCGGGTCCCGGTTCACATGGGCGAGTCAACATGATTTCATGTCAATGGGTTTTGTTCTTTTAATGAATGACTTGGAGCTACTGCGGTCATGAAGATTCTGGTGGGTGTCAAGCGGGTCGTTGACTACAACGTCCGCGTTCAGGTCAAGCCGGATGGGTCCGGTGTCGCCTTGGACGGCGTCAAGATGAGCGTCAATCCCTTCGATGAAATTGCCGTCGAAGAAGCGCTGCGTTTGCGGGAAGCGGGCAAGGCCACGGAAGTGGTGGTGGTGTCCATTGGACCCGTGGCGGCGCAGGAACAACTGCGCACCGCGCTGGCCATGGGAGCCGATCGCGCGATCCTGGTGGAAGCGGCGGAAGCCTGCCAATCGCTGACGGTTGCCCGCGTCTTCGCCAAGCTGGTGGAGAAGGAACAGGCAGGACTGGTGATTCTGGGCAAGCAGGCCATCGATGACGATGCCGGCCAGACGCCCCAGATGCTGGCGGCCCTGCTGGGCTGCGCCCAAGCCTCTTATGCGTCCAAGGTCGAGATCAACGGCAACAGCATGCGCGTGACCCAGGAAGTCGACGCTGGCTTGCAGACCATCGACGTGGATCTGCCGGCGGTGATCAGCGCGGATCTGCGTCTGAACGAACCCCGCTACGTCAAGCTTCCGGACATCATGAAGGCCAAGAAGAAGCCCATGGACACCCTGAGCCTGGCGGATCTGGGTGTGGAGCCGGCGGCCGCCCTGAAGGTGGTCAAGACAGAAGCACCCGCCGCGCGTGGGGGTGGCCGCAAGGTCGCCAGCGCTGAGGAATTGGTCAAGGAACTGAAGAACAAGGGGCTGCTGTAATGAGCAAGGTGCTGATTATCGGTGAGCAGACCGGCGGCGTGCTGGGACAGGCCGTGGGTCGCGTGGTGGCTTGCGCCAAGGAGCTGAAGGCATCCGAGGTGGTGGTGGCGCTGTTTGGCGCCGGCGATCTGGCCAGCGCAGCGGATGCCGCTGCGGCACTGGACGGCGTGACCCGCGTGGTGACGGTGGACAATCCGGCCAATGACCATCCGCTGGCGGCGCTGGTGGCCCCCCAGGTCGTGGCGCTGGCCCAGCAGGGTAGCTACAGCCATATCCTGGGGAGCAACTCCAGTTTCGGCAAGGACACACTGCCGCGCGTCGCCGCGCTTCTGGGCGTGCCTCAGGTAACCGACATCATGCTGGTGCTGGGCGAGCGCAGCTTCAAGCGCCCCACCTATGCGGGCAACGCCATCGTGACCGTCGAGGTCACCGGCGATGGGGTGGTGTGTGGGACGGTGCGTAGCGCGTCCTATCCTGCCGTGGGCAATGGTGACAAGGCCCCCGTTGAAGCGGTGAGCCTGGACGTCTCCCTGCCCAGCCATACGCGTTACATTTCACAGGAAACCAGTAAGAGCGATCGCCCCGATCTGCAGAGCGCCCCCAAGGTCGTCTCCGGCGGCCGCGGTGTGGGAAGCGCGGAGAACTTCAAGGTCATCTTCAGCTTTGCCGACAAGATCGGCGCGGCGGTGGGTGCCTCTCGCGCTGCCGTGGACGCGGGTTTTGTGCCCAACGAAATGCAGGTGGGGCAGACCGGCAAGATCATTGCACCGGGACTGTATGTCGCGGTCGGCATCTCCGGCGCCATCCAGCATCTGGCAGGCATCAAGGACGCCGGCACCATTGTGGCCATCAACAAGGACGAGGAGGCCCCGATTTTCGAGGTGGCCGACCTGGGTCTGGTGGGCGACCTGTTCCAGGTGCTGCCGGAACTGGAAAAACTGGTCTGAAGCCGATTCGCCTGAGCGGGCGCCGCCATCATGCGGTTGCCCGGCGGGTTTGTTACTGAATCTGCGCATGGGGGGCATTGCCCCCCGTTTTTTTGACTGAGGCGGGCATTTTTCCGGGTTCGATCGGGCGCATTGCCTTGAGATCGATACCAGAATCCTCGCCCAAACCTTGCGGGGCGATGGGGCGCAGTTTATGTTCAACGGCCGGCTTCGGACCACGTTTCACGACCGACACCATCATCATAAGGAGTGTGCATCATGTCGGCAGAACTGAATTGGCTGACCTGGACCGTCATCATGACGGCTTTTTTCTTTTTTCCCTACGTGCTCAATCGGATCAAGGTACGTGGCCTGTTCGGCGCCATGGGCAATCCCCGCAAGGATGATCTGCCGGAGTCCGACTGGGCGCGACGGGCCATGCGCGCACACGCCAACGCCGTGGAAAACCTAGTGGTGTTCGCGCCGCTGGTGCTGATGGTGGAATTGGTCGGCGCCAATTCAGGGGTAACGGCTTTTGGAGCGGCACTCTATTTTTGGGCCCGGCTGATCCATTACACCGTCTATACCCTGGGCATTCCCATCGTGCGCACGCTCAGCTTCTTTGCCGGGCTGTTCGGGCAAGTGCTGCTCATGGTCGCCTTGATCGGCGCCATGTGACCACGAGAAGGATCTCGTGAAAGCCCTGATCGCCGCCCGTCCCGGCGGTCCTGAAGTCCTCACCCTGGCGACCGTCGATCAGCCGCAGCCTGGGGCCGAGGAAGTGTGTGTCCGGGTGCGGGCGGCCGGGGTAAATCGGGCCGATCTGTTGCAGCGCCGCGGACTTTATCCGCCGCCCTCCGGTTGGGATCCCCGCCGCATTGGCCTGGAATACGCCGGTGAAGTGGAAGCGGTGGGTGCTCGCTGCAGCCTGCGGCGGGTGGGGGACCGGGTCATGGGTCTGGTGGCGGCGGGAGCCTGCGCCGAGTTCATCACCGTGCCGGAGCGGGAAACCTTGCCGATCCCGCCGCGTCTGACCGACGCGGAGGCCGCGGCGATCCCCGAAGCTTTTCTGACCGCATTCCAAGCGCTCTGGGAAGAAGGCGGGCTGCAGCCCGGTGAGGGCGTGGTGGTGCGCATCGCCACGTCCAGCGTCGGGATGGCAGCGGTTCAGCTCGCTCATGCGGCAGGCCATCCGGTGGTGGGTACCGGGCGCGACGCCGATCGCCTGGACGCCTTGCGGGAATTTGGATTGAGCCACCCCCTGATCGAAGGCAGCGCCGATCTGGTGCCGCAGGCGCGCCGAGCCTTGGGAGGTGCCGCTGCCGTGGTGCTCGATCTGTGGGGCGGGGGACGATTGGCGGAGAATCTGGCCCTGCTGGGCGAGGAGGGGCGTCTGGTGGTGGTCGGGCTACTGGGTGGCGGCCGTGACACCGTTGACCTGACCGGGCTGCTGATGCGTCGGCAAAGCATCCGCACCCTCACCATGCGCAGCCAACCCATCGAACGACGCATCGCTTTGGCGCGTCGTTTCGAGCAGCAGATCCTGCCCAATCTTGCGGCCGGACGGTTGCGGTTGCCCATCGCTCAGGTCTATCCGATGACAGAGGCCGCCGACGCCCATCGGCGCATGGAGGCGGGCGGGCATCTGGGCAAGCTGGTGCTGACCTGGCCCTAGGCCGAGTTGGCTGAATAGCGGGATCTGACCGCATTCTTGTTGCGTTGGATCCCGAGAACCGACTTCGAACGATGACGATCCATCAAAGCGGGCAGTACAAGCGCGTCGACTGCTTTCGGCAGGGCCTTTGAGGGAAGCTTGCTTCCCATGGCTCACATCGACACGGGCACTGCAAGGATGCCATACGCTCTTGGGCTATCATGGGCTCACGATTGGCGACTTGAAATCAGCTCATGAACCCTGTTGACCCGATTGCCCGTCACGCCACCCACGC
>JBATEM010000104.1:0-4619 GCA_049664005.1 Candidatus Macondimonas sp. | reverse complement strand
GTCCCTGCTCATCCCCGCCGCCGGGCTGATCAACGCCGCGCTGGGCGGCAACAGCCCCATCCACCCCATGCGGGTGCGCAAGGCGGCCCGCCCCACCCACATCATTCCCGCCACACTCAAGACCCTGAACTTCCCCTTCCGCTTCGATTTCCGCAGTTCGCTCGCCGACTGGCAACGCCAGGCGCCGCAGGATTTCGCCTGAACCGCAGGCGGGCGCTGTGAAAAGATGGGATGATCAAAGCAGACTCAGGAGCATGACGAGGCCCGCCAAGGCCCCCACTCCAGCCAGGGCGACAATGGCGTAGGCGCCTTTGACCATGCCCTGAATGTCCTTTTGCATCGCTTCCTTGTCGTTGACGCGGGGATAGGGCTGATCCGGCAGCGCGCGGCCGAGAAATGCGCAGAGCGGTGCCCAGCCCGCCGTGACATTGAAAACCAGCAGCCTTTCGGCTGGAACCGCGGCCTTCACCTCTGCGACATGGCGGTGATATTCCGCGATGGCGGCGTCGCGGTTGTTCATGGTGCCCCTGTGAAAACGCTGCCAGATGAGCTTCCGAGCCATCGGACCAAACTTGCGGGGAAACGGAACGACTGCCTCCAGCACCCGCCATTGCCACAGCCGTTCCGTGAAATAGATGGTTTCCATCACGCTGTCATACCAGCCCTCCGCGCCGCCGGGATGCACGGTGAGCAAGACCCTGGCATCCGGGTAGGCCACCATCAGCTCGCGCCAGACGCAGGCCGCCGGGTTATCCACCGCCGCCTGGTAGTGCTGAAACACCTGTTGCCAATCGTGCTGCACCCCCGGTTCGGCATCGGCCACCCGGCGCCAGAAATCCAGATGGTGCTTGTTTGCCGGATTTCCGATCACCTCGCGCATGTGATAACACCGCAGGCCCAGGATATTCAGCGCCTCCTTCGTGGAGTCTGTGCCCGTCCGGCCGTATCCGGCGCCAATCAGTTGCAGCGTCATGCATCCCCCATGTTTCACAATGACCGGATTCAAGCTTTGCCAATCAATCGCCTACCCAGGCGTGACGCGGCCGCTCGAAACCCCGCACTTCACACAAGCCAAGCCGGATGGCCTCAACTGCAATGTAACGGCGGCATTCAAGAGAAACCAGGCATTGCCATCGATCGGCTTCAGAGGGCGATGGCGCAGGATCGCTACGATCAACCCACCCGTTGGATTGTGGATGCCAGGAAGCCAAGGAAGCGCTGAAGTATTCGGCGCTTCCCTATAGCGTCGCGGATCAGCCCGCGCTTGACGGCATCCCTTGCGGCCCTAGACTGACCAGAACTTTGGATCATAAGGATTGGGATATGGTACGTGGCCTGCTGCTGGCATTGATCGTGGCGCTGCTCTATCTGGGCCTGGCGCTGGATGGCAGTGGCTACAGCGGGCCGGTGAGCGATCATTTCGATGGGCGGCGCTTTCACATGGCCATCCCGCGCGAACGCCACCTGAGCGACTATGTGGCATGGCTGGCCCAGCGGGAGCCAGGCCCATGGCGGGATTATGAGGCGATTGCGCCCGGTCCGCCGCCGCCCCGGCGCGTCCTGGGGGAGGCGTTGCGGGTCACGCCGATCAATCATTCCACCGTGCTGATCCAGACGGCCGGGCTCAACATTCTCACCGACCCCATCTGGTCGCATCGGGCCAGTCCGTTCTCGTTCATGGGACCGGATCGGCACATCCCGCCGGGGATCCGCTTCGATGACCTGCCGCCCATCGATGCCGTGCTGGTCAGCCACAGCCACTATGACCACATGGACCTACCCACCCTCAAGCGGCTGTGGGAGCGCGACCGTCCGCGCCTCTTTGTCGGGCTGGGCAACGCAGGCACGTTGCGGGCGGCGGGGATCGAGGAGATCATCGAGACCGACTGGTGGCAAAGCCGGGATCTGACGCCAGGGGTACGAGTCCACGGCGTGCCGGCGCAGCACTGGACCTCGCGGGGCCTGTTCGATCGCAATCGCACGCTGTGGCTGGGCTATGTGGTGGAAACACCGGGCGGGGCGATCTATTTCGCCGGGGATACCGGATTTGGCCCCCACCAGGACGCCATCGCCGCGCGCTTTCCCGCGCTGCGCCTGGCGCTATTACCGATTGGGGCTTACCTGCCGCGCTGGTTCATGCAGCCGGTGCACATGAATCCCGCCGAGGCGGTCGCCACCTGGCGCATCCTGGGCGCCGCTGCCGCGCTCCCGATCCACTATGGCACCTTCCGTTTGGCGGAAGAGGGACAGGACCAGCCGCCGGCTGATCTGGCGCAAGCGCTCTCGCAAGTTGACCTCACCGCCGCTCCGGGCAATGAGGGTGCGCCCGCGCCCGGTCTGCTGCGGATCCAAGACCAAACCGGGCGAGACCCTGCCTGTTTTCGGGCGGTGCCCTTCGGCCAGGCCTGGCAGGTCCCTCCGTCCTGTGAATCACAAACACCGGCCTCGCCCCTCGCGGCTACCAGGCTTGTTGCAACCGATCCCTGAAAAATCCCCCGCTCGGGCCGTCATCCGGCAGCGTCGCCAGCCAGACGATGTCCGCCGCGCCTTCCACCGCCGCGCGCGGCGCATCGGGGCCACCCAGCGGCGTGCGGCACCAACCAGGGCACACCGCGTTCACGAGGATGTTGCTCCCCGCCACATCGGCGGCCACGACCGCAGTCAATGCATTGAGCGCCGCCTTGGACAAGCGGTAGGCTGGCCAGCGCGCGCCCATCTGCGCAAGCTGCCCGAGGCTGGAGGAGACGTTCACGATGCGGCCGTAACCCTGCGCCTGCATGGGCGGGAGGACGGCGCGGATCAGCCGCAGGGGGGCGTAGAGATGGGTCTGCATTGCCAGATCCAGCTCCGCGTCGGTCATCTCCATGAAGCGATGGCCCTGCGGGGCGACGCCGGCGTTGTTGATCAACACGTCCACGCGGCCCAGGGCGCGATCGAGCCAGTCCATGAAGGACCGCAGCGATGCGGAATCGGTGACTTCCAAGGCGGCGGGGATGAGCAATTGATCGGAGGTCGCCTCGATCTGTGCCACGGCCCGTTGGGCCTGCTCCTGGCGGCGCGCGGTGAGCACCACCCGCATCCCCGCCGTGGCCAGCAGGCGACAGATCTCCAGGCCGATTCCGCCCGCCCCGCCGGTGACCACGGCCACCCGCTGATGCAGCAGTTCATGTTCCGCTTCCATCACGCACCTCCCGGTTTTCGGATTGTCTGGCGAGCCTGGGTTCGAAGCCGATCCCCGAAGCGGTGAGCAATCCGGTCAGCCGCTCCCAGGCCGCCTGCGCCCGCTCCAGCTCTCCGCGCAAGGCCAGTTCGATGTGGGGTCGATCACCGATGTGGGGCAGGCTGGACAGCTTGATCTCCGGATACTCGGCCAGCACGGTTTCCATGAGAGGGATCAACTCGCTCTCCGGCTTGCTTGAAATTGTGAGGGCGTACAAGGCCGGCCCCGCCGCGCGGCGCAGATGGGGATAGTGAGTCTCAAGCACCCAGTCCACCATCGGCCAAGCCATCTGGGGAAAGCCCGGCACGAAATGATGATCGCCCAGCGAAAATCCGGGAATCTGGTTGACGGGATTGGGGATGAGTCGGGCACCTTCCGGCAGGTCGGCCATGCGCATGCGATAGGGATGCGCCGCGGCGCCAAAGCGGGACTCGATCAGGGCGGCCGCCTCGGGATGCCGTTGCAAGGGGACACCTGCCGCGCGGGCCACGCACGGGCGGGTGTGATCATCCGGGGTGGCGCCAATGCCGCCGAAACAAAAGGTGAGATCAGGCGTGGCCAGGGTCCGGCGCAGTTGATCGGTGAGGTAGTCGGGATCATCTCCCAATATCAGGCACCAGGCCGGTTCGCGTCCCCACGCCGCCAACGCCTCGATCATGTGCGCCAGATGCCGGTCCTGCCGACGGCCATTGAGCAGTTCGTCCCCGATGATGATCAGTCCAATCCGCATGCCCTGCCCTCCCTGTAATCCCCTGAAGACGCCCCCAGCGGGGAAAGGTTCCGGATGCCCGTACCGATTCCGGTGACCGGCCTCTCTGCGCGGTTCTCCGCGCTGGGCGGCTTGAACGGCGATGTCGGCGTCTGGGGCGCAATGCTCAACGGATATTACGACTTCGTTGCGGCCCGCCCCTGCGGGCCGCTTTTTTTCGCCTGGCGCGCGAAAGCGCGGCGGATCCCGCTGCGTCCCGACCTAGTCGTCCCTGTCCTCGAGATAGCTCTTGCGATGGATGGCTTCTTCCCGCGCCTCCTCGATCTGCCGCAGCACACCATCCACGTCGGCCGGCGTTTCGTCATGCACGAAGCGCCCGGTCAGGGGGCTGTCCGGCTGCAACAGATTTTCGGTGTAGAGCGCCCAGATTTCATGGGCGTATTCCGTGTCCAGCAACTCGGGCGCGAAACGGCCGCAGTAAGCCCGGATATTGTTGACGTCGCGTTCCAGCATCCTGAAGGCATTGTTGTTGCCCGCGGCGTCCACGGCCTGCGGCAAATCGATGATCACCAGGCCATCGACCCCCACCAGCACGTTGAACTCCGACAAATCCCCATGAATCAGCCCCTCGCACAGCATGCGCACGATCTGCGCAATCAGCTCGCGATGCCACGCGCGCGCCACCTCCGC
>JBATEM010000103.1:0-6141 GCA_049664005.1 Candidatus Macondimonas sp. | reverse complement strand
GCCCAAGCGTGTTTTACGTCAGCGGTGCGCCGCGTATACTTAGCCACCCTGCGGTTCCTGGATCTGGTGATCCCCGAGCGGCGCTTGCAAACCACCCCCTGCCTTTCCCCTATAAGGAGGTCCCTGTGTCCGAGCAGGAAAACAATTCAATGCTCCCGCTGGTCAGCGTTCTCGGCGTAATGGTGGCCTTTGCCGTCTTCATTGGTGTGCTCGCCGCGGTTATTGGGGGATTTGCGCGCCAGGATCGCCCGCTGGATGAGCGGGAAATGGCCGCGCTCAAGGAGCGTATCGCGCCCATCGGTCAGGTACGCACCAGCGACCAGCCACCGATGGAAACCGCCAACGCGGGAGAATCCCAGGCTGCGGTCGCGCCCCGTTCGGGCGCTGAAGTCGTGCAACAGGCCTGCGCCGCATGCCATGCCGCCGGGGTTCTGGGCGCACCCAAGATTGGCGCCAAGGGCGATTGGGAGCCACGTCTGGCACAGGGCTTCGATACCCTGCTGAAGCATGCCATCGGGGGTATCCGCGCCATGCCGCCCAAGGGCGGAAATCCGGGCCTGAGTGAAGACGAGCTCAAGGCGGCGCTGACCGAGATGCTCAAGCAGAGCAGTCTCGCGCCCTGACATCGGTTTTTTCATCCTGATCCGCCGGCCTCCAACAGCGAGGCCGGCTTTCGTTGCCCCAAAGCACCGACGCAGCAAACCGGCGGCCGGAATACCCTGTCCCTGTCCCGGTGATCGCTCCGGCGATGCGCGCCTCACCCCGAGGCGCTCTCCGCAGCCCATACCAGGCGATGGAAATCAAACCCCAAGGTGAGCGTGGGCTTGATGATCTGGAAATAGGGCGAGACATCGAAATCCCGCGGCACGTAGAGACTGTGGTGGCGGACATGGTGCACGCGCTGAACGCAATCGGGACAATCCGGCCGGGTCGCCGGCAGGGTTTCGACCTGCGGCAGGATGGGATAGCGCACTTCGGCAAAACACTGGGCGATCAGCGTCGAACAGATGGCGCGGGTTGGATCCCCGCTGCCCAGCGCCAGCAAGCGGCGCCGCCACCCTACCGGAACCGGCGGGGTTGGCAGCAGATAGCGCGCGAGATCAAGGACGTTTTTCAGATCATACTGATGCCCCAGCCGGCCACAGGCATAAGCCACCACCTGCCGCTGTTCGGCTGCGGACAAGCCCACTGGTCGGCAGAGGCGACAGTGCAGCCCGGCATAGGCATCCGGCCCGAGTGCCCGCACCCCCGCCGCCACATCCGCCTCGATGAACACCAAAGGTCGGCCAGCCGCATCGTGGAGCCCCGCGGCCGGCCCCACATACAGTGCTGCATGGGACCAGGTGGATTGGGTCAGGTACTTGATGGCGACACTCAGACGGGTATCGCCCTCCACCAGCAGCACATCCGCCGGCCGGAGACAGGCGGCATAGCGCGCCGTATCCATGGGCACCGTGGGTTCGTGGGACGCCAGACGCTGACTGAGATAAAGGCTCAACCGCCGCCCCAACCAAGTCGTGACACGATTCATAATCAGAAACTCGCCTGTATACCGGCCGCTTCAAAAGCGATGCAGCCGCTCCCATCCTTATATCGGCAAGCCCACGACATCCTTGGCCCAAGAAAACGCCACAGTGCTCCTCATTGCCCTGGACGCAGCCATGCGCCGTTGCGTGAGGGATCACGTTTCCTGTTCATTCCGCCTTACCCCGCGCCATCCGCTGCACGGCTCTTTCCCGACAGTGCCGCCTCGGAATGGTCTCCTCAGACGACCCACGATGTTCCACTCAACGGATGGGCTGGCGATCCAGCAGGCGGAAATGAATCGCCTCGCTCATGTGCCGCGCGGTAATGGTGTCCGACTCATCCAGGTCGGCGATGGTGCGGGACAGGCGCAACAGGCGGTGGTAGGCGCGGGCCGACAGCCCCAGTCGCTCCATGGCCTGCAACACCAGGTCCCGCACTGCACCCTTGACGGCGCACACCTGCGTCGTCTCGCGCTGGCTGAGGGTCGCATTGGGCTTGTCCTGGCGCGCCAGCTGGCGTGCTCGCGCTTGAAAGACTCGTGCGCGCACATCACAACTGGACTCTCCCTCCGGCGCCTGGTCACCCAGAGACTCGCCGCTGACGGCCGGAACCTCCACATGAAGGTCGACACGGTCGAGCAAGGGACCAGAGATGCGGGCGCGATAGCGGGCGACCTGTTCCTCGGTGCAGCGGCAACGGCCCCGCGCGTCGCCCAGGAAGCCACAGGGACAGGGATTCATCGCCGCCACCAACTGAAAACGCGCGGGGAATACCGCCTGCCGGGCGGCCCGGGAGATATGGATCTCACCGCTTTCCAAAGGCTCCCGCAGCACTTCCAACACGCGCCGATCAAATTCCGGCAGTTCATCCAGAAACAACACACCCTGGTGGGCCAGAGAGATTTCCCCTGGTCGCGGGATACTGCCACCGCCCACCAAGGCCACCGCGGAAGCAGTATGGTGGGGTGCGCGGAACGGTCGGCGCCCCCAGGCTTCAGGCTGGAAACCGTTTTCGCTGATGGACGCAATTGCTGCGACTTCCAAGGCTTCAGATTCAGCCAATGGCGGCAGGATCCCGGGCAAACGCCGCGCCAGCATGCTCTTGCCCGTCCCCGGTGGCCCCATCATGAGCAGGCTGTGTCCACCCGCCGCCGCCACTTCGAGCGCTCGCCGGGCGCTGAACTGGCCGCGCACGTCGAGCAGATCTTCAACGGCCTCTGGCGGTGGGAATGCATCAGCAGGAAAGTCGGGTTCGGGGAGCATGGCCTCCCCCTTGAGATGGGCACAGATCTGCAACAGATGACCGGCCGTGCGCAGCGACAGGTCACGGACAATGTGTGCCTCGAGCCCATTGGCCAATGGGACAATCAGCGTTCGCCGCGCATCCCGGCACGCCAGGGCAGCGGGCAATACGCCGCGCACGGGACGCAATTCTCCGCTTAAGGACAACTCGCCCAACAGCTCCAGTCCGGCCAGGGATTGCGCCGGAATCTGGCCGGACGCAGCCAGGATCGCCAAGGCAATGGCCAGGTCGTAGCGCCCGCTTTCCTTGGGCAAGTCGGCAGGGGCGAGGTTGATGGTGATGCGTCGTACCGGAAATTCGAATCCGGCATTGTGCAACGCAGCGCGGACCCGATCCCGGCTTTCCTTGACCGCGGTCTCGGCCAGGCCGACCACCGTGACAGCCGGCAGACCATTGGCGAGATCGACCTCAACGGTCACCGGCGGGGCGAGCAAGCCCGCCTGCGCCCGGGTGTGAACGACAGCCAGTCCCATGATGCCTTCCCCATGTCCTTGGGCAGTTATCGGCTGGCATCCTGCCAGCCTGTATCACCCATTCGGTATTCGCGAATGGCTCAGCGTCCGGCTGTCACCCGCGCAGCGCCAGCTCAGCGACCTGTCGTTCCAGTTCCGTCAGTTCGGTGCGCAAGCGGGCCAGCACGGCGCGCTGGACATCAAACTCCTCCCGCGTGACCAGATCGAGCCGGGCGAAAGCCGATTGCAACACGGCCCGAAAGTTACGCCCCAGATCCTCCCGCAACACCCCCAAACCCGCCGGCACCCGACCGGCCAGCTCTTCCGCGACCTCATCAACCCACGCTTGTCGCTTGTTCAAGGAATCCTCCCGCCGCTCTGGGGTTCTGCTGATGCACCATTTTGGCGCCCAAAAAGAGGGCAATAAATCGCCCCATCCACACCCTTCATTCTAGAGGCTCATGCCCAAGACGCCCATCTCTGTCATTACGATGACATATCGCACTCTCAAAGGCATGGCATGGAACCTGCTTTATGCCTCACACGATTGTGCTGGATTTCCACAAAATCCGTGCGCATCCGTTTTCCCCAGCCCTATGGAGTAGTCGCGCATGAAGCTTGTCACCGCCATCATCAAGCCATTCAAACTGGACGATGTCCGAGAGGCGCTCTCGGACATCGGTGTACAAGGCATCACAGTCACCGAGGTCAAGGGTTTTGGACGCCAGAAAGGCCATACGGAATTGTACCGGGGCGCAGAATATGTTGTTGATTTCCTTCCGAAAGTAAAGATCGAAGTCGCCGTGACCGATGACATGGCCGACACCGTGATCGAAGCTATCAGCAAAGCCGCCAATACCGGAAAAATCGGCGACGGCAAGGTCTTCGTCTTCGACCTGGAGCAGGTAATCCGCATCCGCACCGGCGAATCGGGAGGTGACGCCATCTGAACAACCCAACTCACTTGGCTTGCCAGCCCGGATTTTGCCTCGCACCACCGGGGTGATGCGTTTCAAGATCCAACCGGCACTGACTGAGTGCGTTTGATGTTTCCGATCCGCGTTGCGGTGCTAGACTGGCTGACCACTCAGCCCAAACCACCTCTCGCAGGAGATCGATTCCATGAAACTGGTGACCGCCATCATCAAACCGTTCCGACTGGATGATGTCCGCCAAGCCTTGTCGGACATGGGCATCCAGGGCATGACGGTAACCGAGGTCAAAGGCTTCGGGCGCCAGAAAGGCCATACGGAACTGTATCGGGGCGCCGAGTATGTGGTCGATTTCCTGCCGAAGGCCAAGATCGAAATTGCTGTGAGTGATGCATTGACGGATCAGGTGATCGATGCCATCACCAAAGCCGCCAATACCGGAAAAATCGGCGACGGCAAGATCTTTGTGGTGGAACTGGAACAAGTGGTCCGCATCCGCACTGGCGAATCGGGAGACAACGCACTCTAGGGCAGGGCCGGGGATGATTCCCCTTCAAAACCGCTCCAGGAGTAAACATGAATCACCATCGCTTCCCCTTGCTCAGGGCTTTGTCCCTTGCGGGACTGTCCACGCTCCCGTTGGCTGTTGGCGCCCAGGAGGCTGCCCCAACCCCCACCCTCGACGCCGGCAACACCGCCTGGATGCTGACCTCGACCGCGCTGGTCCTGTTCATGACCATCCCTGGCTTGGCGCTGTTCTATGGCGGCATGGTGCGTTCCAAGAACGTGCTGTCCATCTTGATGCAGTGCTTTGCCATCACCGCATTGGTGTCCGTGTTGTGGGTCGTGTATGGCTACTCGCTGGCTTTCGATACCACCGGCATGGAGCAAGGGGTTGTCAATTTCAACTCCTTTGTGGGCGGCCTGTCCAAGGCCTTCATGTCCGGGTTGACGCGCGATAGCCTGGTCGGAACCATCCCCGAATCGGTCTTCGTCACCTTCCAGATGACTTTCGCCATCATCACCCCGGCGCTGATCGTGGGCGCTTTTGCCGAACGCATGAAGTTCTCTGCCCTGCTGCTGTTCAGCGCGATCTGGCTGACCGTGGTCTACCTGCCCATCGCCCACATGGTGTGGAGCGGCAATGGCGGCCTGATGTGGGACTGGGGCGTGCTGGACTTCGCGGGCGGCACGGTGGTCCACATCAATGCGGGTATTGCGGGTTTCGTGGCCTGCCTGGTCATGGGCAAGCGCAAGGGCTTTCCCACCACCGCCATGCCACCGCATAACCTGAGCTATACCCTGATCGGCGCTTCCATGCTGTGGGTGGGCTGGTTCGGCTTCAATGCCGGTTCCGCCGTAGCTGCCGACGGTTCCGCGGGCATGGCCATGCTGACCACCCAGGTTGCTACCGCCGCTGCCGCACTGGCCTGGATGTTTGCCGAGTGGCTGAGCCATGGCAAACCTTCCGTGCTGGGCATCGCCTCCGGCGCCGTAGCCGGTCTGGTCGCAGTCACACCGGCTTCCGGCACCTGCGGGCCCATGGGCGCCTTGCTGCTCGGCATCATTGCCGGCGTACTGTGCTTCCTGGCCTCCACCAAGCTCAAGCGGGCTGCTGGTTACGATGACTCTCTCGACGTTTTCGGGGTGCATGCCGTCGGTGGACTGGTCGGCGCCATCCTGACCGGCCTGTTCGCGGACGTCTCCTTCGGCGGCAAGGGTCTGGCCGAAGGCGTGACCATCGGCGCCCAGCTCTGGATCCAGATCAAGGGCAGCCTGTTCACCCTGATCTATACCGGCGTGATGAGTTTCATCATCCTCAAGGTGATCGACGTGCTGGTGGGGCTGCGCGTGAGCGAAGAAGAAGAAACCGAAGGTCTCGACATCGCCCTGCATGACGAGCGCGGCTACAACCTCTGACCCTGTCC
>JBATEM010000102.1:0-3595 GCA_049664005.1 Candidatus Macondimonas sp. | reverse complement strand
GGGGATACCCCGGAAATCTTGGTGCGCGCCGGATCGCGTTCCAGGCTTTTTTCGAGCGCCCGCACCACCTGGATCCGATGTGCCGGATCCTCCATGTCGATGAAGTCGATGATGATGATGCCCCCGAGATTGCGCAGCCGCAGCTGGCGCGCAATAGCCTGGGTCGCTTCCAGATTGGTCCGGAAGATGGTCTCTTCCAGATTCCGGTAGCCGACATAGCCGCCGGTATTCACATCGATGGTGGTCATGGATTCGGTCTGGTCGATCACCAGATAGCCACCGGACTTGAGGGGAGCCTTGCGTTCCAGGGCGCGCTGGATCTCGTCTTCCACCCCGAACAGGTCGAAAATCGGGCGTTCGCCACGATAAAGCTGAATTTCCACCGCATGATCGGGAAAAAAGGTTTCGGCAAACTTGAGGGCCTGCTCGTAGGTTTCCTGCGCATCGACGCGCACCCGCTCCACCTGGCCGCCCCCCAAGTCCCGCAGCGTCCGCAAAGCCAGGGGCAGATCATCATGAATGCGGCATCCGGGTGCGGTGTCGGCCATACGCTGGCCAATGGCGCGCCAGATACGATGCAGCATCTGCATGTCCAGCGCCACGGCTTCTGGACTGGCGCCATCGCCTGCGGTGCGCACGATGTAGCCGCCCGGCAGATCCGCCGCACGCAAGTCACGCACCAGCCCGCGCAGGCGGCGACGCTCGGCTTCATCCTCGATGCGCGCCGACACGCCGACATGATCCAGTCCGGGCAGGAACACCAGAAAGCGCGAGGGAATGCTGATTTGGGTGGACAAGCGGGCGCCCTTGCTGCCCAGGGCATCCTTGATCACCTGCACCAGGATCTCGTCACCCTCTTGCAGCAGCAATTCGATCTTCTCCAGCCGGCTCGCCACAGGCAGCAATTCGCCATCCGCTTCCGGATCCGGAAATTCCCCTGTGCCCAATCGGGCCTCGCGCATGTCGGAGACGTGCAGAAACGCGCTGCGTTCCAGCCCAATGTCGATGAAAGCGGCCTGCATCCCCGGCAAAACCCGCAGCACCCGGCCCTTGTAGAGGCTGCCCACGATGCCCAGATGGGTGGCGCGTTCGATCAACACCTCCTGCAGCACCCCGTTTTCCAACAGGGCGACCCGGGTTTCCTCCGGCGTCACATTGATCAGAATCTCTTCCGTCATGATCATGGGCTGTGTGCCATTTCGCCAATTCCGTCCAAATGATTCATCCAAGGGAATACCGGCACCGAAAATTCCCTCAGCAACAAAACCGTTTCCCGCAGCGGCAAACCCATGATGCCTGATTGGCTGCCCCGGATGCGGGTGATGAAGACCGCACCGAGGCCCTGAATCGCATAGGCACCAGCCTTGTCGACGGGTTCACCTGTATCCCAATAAGCGGCCCGTTCCTCAGGCGTCGTAGGAGCGAAAGTCACGCGGCTGTCACTGACCACGACGCGCCGACGGCGACTCTGAACCACCGCCACGGCGGTCAGCACGCGATGTTCGCGTCCCGACAGACTGGCCAGCATGGCCATGCCGTGCGCCCGATCACGGGGTTTGCCGAGGATGTGGCCGCCAACCACCACTGCCGTATCAGCGCCCAGCACCGGCCGCCCGTCGTTGACCCGGCGTGCGCCGCACCCGGCCTTGGTCAGCGCCAGGCGCCGCACATAGGCCCTGGGCGTCTCGCCGGTACGCACGGACTCGTCGCAATCGATTGCCACGCCTTCCCAACGGACCTTCAACAAGGCCAAAAGGTCCCGGCGGCGCGGGGAAGCCGAGGCAAGGTAAAGGTCGGGCTGATTCATAGCGGGGGCCGGATCCGTCCATTGCCACCGTTGAAGAAGCGACTCAGTCGCGATGGTAGGGATGGCCGCGCAGCAGACTGTGAGCGCGATAGAGGGCTTCGGCAACTACCACGCGGGCCAGGCCATGGGGCAGGGTCAGCGCAGACAGCGCCCATTGTTCCGTCGCCCGGGCCTTGCAGGCGGGCGCCAGGCCGTCCGGCCCGCCCATCAGCAAGGCCACATCCTGGCCCGAGGCCATCCAGGCCGCGAGCCGCTCAGCCAGTTCGCGGCTTGTCCAGGATCGCCCGCGTTCATCAAGCGCCACGATCCGCGCGTCGCTGGGCAAGGCCTTGAGCATCCGATCGCCTTCAAAGCTCAGTGCGCGCAGGGCATCCTGCCCCTTGCCACGCGGACCCAAGGGCAGCTCGGTCAGTTCAAGCCGGCATTCAGGCGGCAAACGCCGGGCATAATCCTGGAACCCGGCATCCACCCACGCCGGCTGGCGGGGACCGATGGCAATCAGACGCAATAGCACGCCAACCCGATCCGACTCAGCCCTCCAGGGCGGCGGATCGTGGCGCCACGTCCCAGAGTTTTTCCAGATTGTAGAAGGCCCGCACCTCGGGACGCATGACATGGACGATGACATCCCCCAGGTCCACCAGCACCCAGTCGCCGATCTGTTCGCCCTCCACGCCCAGGGGCCGGACACCCGCCTCCCGGGCGCGACGCAGCACGTTGTCGGCGAGCGATTGCACATGACGGTGGGAACTGCCGCTGGCGATGATGATGCTGTCCGCAATGCTGGTGATTTGACGCACATCCAGGGCGATCAGATCGATGCCCTTGATCTCTTCCAGGGCGTCCACCGCCAGTTTTTGAAGTTGTTCACTGTCCATGAGACTGATACCAATGCTCCTCTTGTATCAGGCGCCAGACCGCGTCGGGGACGAGGTAGCGCACGCTGTGCCCTTGGGCGATGAGTTGTCTGAGCCGGGTGGAGGCGATTTCCAGTGCCGTGACACGGTGGAAATACACGCCACCGGCCGGGGATGTAGTCAATTGTTCGGGATTGTTGAAAACGCCGCCCCGCCACCAGGCCGCCTCGGCGCGCTGGGAGCCCCCCGGTCGGCTTGCCACCACCACATGGGTCAGCGCCGCGATCTCTTCCCAGCGGTTCCAGGAGGGCAACAAAGCAAATGCATCCACCCCCAGGATCAGACACAAAGGCTGTTCTGGCCCGACTTCCCGGCGCAACTCCTTCAGTGTGTCGACCATGTAGGACGGGCCCGGCCGATTCAGCTCCCGGGTGTCGAGTACGAAGCCGGGCTGGTCGGCCAGGGCAGCCTTGAGCAGGCGCAAGCGATCGGCGGTGCAGAGCGCTGGCTCTGGCCGGTGCGGGGGTTGGGCGGCCGGAATGAAACGCACCTCACAGAAAGACAGCGCCTCCAGGACCTCCAGCGCAATGCGCAGATGCCCCAGATGAACCGGATCGAAGGTTCCTCCCAGCAGACCGATAGGCGCCGTCATGTCCGTTCAGTTCCGAATGTGGCCATCGCCCAGCACCACCCATTTCAGGGACGTCAGTCCTTCCAGGCCGACCGGGCCGCGCGCGTGAAACTTGTCGGTGCTGATGCCGATCTCCGCACCCAGCCCGTATTCGTAGCCATCGGCAAAGCGCGTGGAGGCGTTCACCATCACCGAACTGGCATCCACCTCGCGCAGGAAACGCTGGGCCCGGCTGTAGTCCTGGGTCACGATGGCGTCGGTATGGCCAGAGCCATGGGTATTGATGTGGTCGATGGCCGC
>JBATEM010000101.1:0-7325 GCA_049664005.1 Candidatus Macondimonas sp. | reverse complement strand
GCCACGCGGGGCTGGCGTTCCGTCGCTGTCCGCGGGCTTGGAACGTCCGCGCCGATTGGCGGATGGGCGGTTGCGACGTGGAGGCGGTGTGCTCGTGGTGGCTTGTTCTTCCTCCGTCGCTGCGGTCACGCTGGGAGCCGATTGAGCGGGTTCAGAAGGCGCGGCTGGTGCTTTGGATTCGCCAAACAGCCGGTCCCACAGCTTTTTGAGCAGGCCGCCAGACGGTGCGCGGGGCCGTTCCGTGGGAACGGGAGCCGGCTTGGCCTTGGCTGCCGCCACGGGCGCAGGAACCGGCGCGGGTGGAGGCGGCGCCAGCTTGACGGCTGGGGTTTGCGCTGAGCTACGGGTCGCTGCGGCCGCTTTGGGCTCGTAGTGAACGGCAGGCGCTTCGGTAATCAGCTTGTAGGTGGCATCCGTCTCGCCATTGGTGCGCGCTTCATCCTGACGGATGCGGGTGACCTCGTAGCGCGGGGTGTCGATGTGGGGGTTGGGAATGATCACAACGGCAATGCCGTGGCGGGCTTCGATGGTCGCCAGCGCAGCGCGCTTTTCGTTGAGCAGGAAGGTCGCCACCGGAATGGGTAGCTGAGCCATGACGCGCTGGGTGCGGTCCTTCATGGCCTCTTCCTGGATCAGACGCAGCACGGCCAGCGCAAGGGATTCCACCGAGCGGATGGTGCCGCGTCCCTCGCAGCGCGGGCAGGTGATGTGGCTGTGCTCCCCGATGGATGGGCGCAGGCGCTGGCGAGACAATTCCAGCAGGCCAAAGCGAGAGATGCGGCCGATCTGGATGCGCGCGCGATCAAGCTGGGTGGCATCGCGGAGCCGATTTTCAACTTCGCGCTGGTTCTTGGCCGGCGTCATGTCGATGAAGTCGATCACCAGCAGCCCGCCCAAGTCGCGCAGCCGCAACTGGCGCGCGATCTCGTCGGCGGCCTCCAGATTGGTCTGCAGCGCCGTTTCCTCAATGTCGGAACCCTTGGTGGCGCGGGCAGAGTTGATGTCGATGCTGGTCAGGGCTTCCGTGTGGTCGATGACGATCGAACCGCCCGAGGGGAGCCTCACTTCCCGCGCAAAGGCCAGCTCGATCTGACTTTCGATCTGGTAACGCGTGAAGAGGGGAATGGCGTCCTGGTAGAGTTTCAGGCGCCCGAGGTTCTGCGGCATGACGGCGGTGATGAATTCCCGCGCCTGCTCATAGACAGCGGGATCATCCACCATGATTTCGTTGATGTCGGCGCGCAGGTAATCCCGCAGCGCGCGGATGATGATGTTGCTTTCCTGGTAAATCAGGAACGGCGCCTGGCGTTCGGTGGCAGCCTGTTCGATGGCGCGCCAGAGTTGGAGCAGGTAGCCCAGATCCCACTGCAATTCTTCGGAGGAACGCCCCATGCCGGCGGTGCGCACGATCATGCCCATGCCTTCGGGGACTTCCAGATTGCGCATGATTTCGCGCATCTCGTCCCGTTCTTCTCCCTCGATGCGGCGCGAGACACCGCCTGCACGGGGGTTGTTGGGCATCAGCACCAGATAGCGGCCGGCCAGACTGATGAAGGTGGTGAGCGCTGCGCCCTTGGTGCCGCGTTCCTCCTTCTCGACCTGGATAACGATTTCCTGGCCTTCGCGGAGCAGCTCGGCGATATTGAGCCGGCCGCTGGTTTCCACGCCCGGCTTGAAATAATCGCGGGAGATTTCCTTCAGCGGCAAAAAGCCGTTGCGATCCCCGCCATATTCGACGAAACAGGCATCCAGGCTGGGTTCGATGCGGGTGATGCGGCCTTTGTAGATATTGGCTTTTTTCTGTTCCCGTGAGGGGGTTTCGATATCCAGGTCAAATAGTTTTTGTCCGTCAACCAGTACAACCCGCAACTCTTCGGGTTGCGTGGCATTGATCAGCATTCTTTTCATTGGGGAGGTTCTCTTCGGTACCCTGGGCGTTTTCTACAGGATGAGACGCCGGCGCCGAACAGGTCGCGGAAGCTGCAATCGCGATGATGCGGATCGATCGACAATCAGCGCTGAAATTCATCGGTCACGCTCCTGAACTTTCTGGCGGCATGGTAGAGAAACGCCTGGGCAGGGAATTAAAAGGGTAAGTGTGGGAAGCGGTTTTTGCCGGATGGGCAAGAAATCGGTTCCATAAATCGTCAAATCCGGGATCCGGGCCGAGTCCGCGCCCAGGGCGCAGGGGTCTACGGGGCGCGGCATTCGCGCTTTGAACAGCCCCATAGAAGCAGCTGTCCTTTTTGGCCCGTTCAGTCCCAGGATCGCTTCTCCACGCCGGGCCAAGCATTGGCTTGGCCACGAAACATTAAGAATTGCCTCAACTATAGCAATCGCGCCAGATCCCTTCAATGTGAATCGGGGGCGTCGGTTCTGCCCCGATGTCGCGCTGACCGCGAGCGGAGTGCGGCCAGCGCCATGGACCAAGGCCTGGAGCGTCCCTGGGAAGTCATCCCCATTGCCGTCCGAGTAGCGCTTCCAGAACAAACTTGCTGCCAAAATAACCCAGTGTGAGCATCGCGCCGCCACTCAGGGTCCAACGCACGGCGACCTTGCCCCGCCATCCAAAGCGATAGTGGCCCCACAGCAACATGCCGAGGATGGCCCAGGCGGCGATGGACAGCACGGTTTTATGGACCAGATGCTGGGCAAACAGGTTGTCCACGAAGAAAAAGCCGCTGAGAAGCGCCAGCGAAAGCATGAAAAACGCGAGACCAATGAGCTGGAACAGCAGGCGTTCCATGGTCTGGAGCGGCGGGAAGATCAGCAGGAGGCCACGGGTTCGGTGGTGGTGCAGCAGCCGATTCTGCACCATCAAAAGCGCAGCCTGGGCGCCTGCCAGAACCACCAGGCTGTAGGCCACGATGGCGGTCAGCACATGCAATTCCACCGGGCCGCGCAAGGCGAGTTCCGGTCCGGTGCTCGTGCCAGGGTGATGGACGAGGGTTGAGATTGCCAGCAGCGGAAACAGCAGGAGACCCAGGTTTTCCAGGGGTGCCCGGGCGGCAGCCAGCAACAACAACAGGGCAGTTTGCCAGCCAATCAACAGCACGGCTTCGGTCAGGCCCAGACGCAGGGGATCATGGGCCAGAATCGGCGACAGCAGGGCGGTGTGCAGGACAAAGCCCACGGTGGCCAGGGTCAAAGCCGATTTTTTACCTGCAGATTGCCCCCGCAGCAGACGTCCGGCACGTCGCAGCAAAAGGGCGGTGCTGGCGCAATAGGCGAGGGCGGCTGCCCAGGCAATCCAGAAGCTGTCCATGTTCATGTATCAGGCAAGAATCGTTGGGGCATCATGGCATAGCGTCGCATCGGGGCGCTATATGATAGGCGGGTGACGGTCGCAGGGCTTTCGGGTAACGTAAACCCCCGGCCGCGCGCACGCGGCTCGATCAACCCAAAATCCTTGAAGCGAAATGCCATGTTCGAGAATCTGACCGAGCGCCTCAATCGAACCCTGATGCAGTTGCGCGGCCAGGCGCGATTGACTGAAGAGAATATCCAGCAGGCCCTGCGTGAGGTGCGCGCCGCCCTGCTGGACGCGGACGTTGCCCTGCCTGTGGTCAAGTCGTTCATCGATCAGGTGCGTGAGCGGGCGGTGGGCCGTGAGGTGAGCACCAGTCTGTCGCCGGGCCAGGTCCTGATCAAGGTGGTCAATGAGGAGCTGATTCGGGTCCTGGGGGAGCAGACGGCGGAGTTGCGTTTCAACCATCGCCCCCCGGTGGTGATCCTGTTGGCGGGTCTGCAGGGCGCGGGTAAGACCACTACGGCCGCCAAGCTGGCGCGCCATCTCAAGGAACGTCAGCGCAAGAAGTCGCTGCTGGTGAGCTGTGATGTCTATCGTCCCGCCGCTATTGAACAATTGCAGACTTTGGCCCAGCAGGTTGGCGCCGGCTTTTTCCCCAGCACCACGGACCAAGATCCCGCAGAAATCGCCAAGGCGGCCCTGGCCCAGGCGCGGCTCAAGTTTTTCGATGTGCTGATCGTCGACACGGCCGGCCGGCTGCATGTGGACGAGGCCATGATGGCGGAAGTGCGCCGTATCCATGAGGCGGTGTCGCCCCACGAGACCCTGTTCGTGGTGGATGCCATGACCGGCCAGGATGCGGCCAATACGGCCAAGGCCTTCGATGAAGCCTTGCCGCTCACGGGCGTGATCCTGACCAAGACCGACGGCGATGCGCGCGGTGGCGCGGCACTGTCGATCAGGCAGATCACCGGCAAGCCGATCAAGCTGATGGGGGCGGGGGAGAAAACCGATGCCTTGGAGCCGTTCCATCCCGATCGGGTGGCCTCGCGCATCTTAGGGATGGGCGATGTGCTCACCCTCATTGAAGAAATCGAGCGCAACACCGACCGCACCAAGGCCGACAAGCTGGCGGCTCAGGTCCAGAAAGGCAAGGGGATTACCCTCGAGGATTACCGGGACCAGCTTCAGCAAATGCTCAGCATGGGCGGCGTGAAAAGCATCATGGAGAAGCTGCCGGGCGCCATGAAAATCCCCGAGGCCGCGCGCAACCAGGTGCAGGATCGCGATATCCGGCGCATGGTGGCGCTGATTAACGCGATGACGCCGGGTGAACGCCGTCGCCCCGATATCATCCAGGCGTCGCGCAAGCGCCGTATCGCAACCGGTTCGGGGATGCAGGTCCAGGATGTGAACCGCTTGCTCAAGCAGTTCGAGCAGACCCAGAAGATGATGAAGCAGATGACCAAGGGGCCCATGGGCAAATTGTTGCGGGGCGGTCGGCTGCCTCCCGGCATGGGTCTTTGACCACTTTGCTTCCGTTCAGTGCTTTAGGTAAAATCCACTGTTTGCTGGTGGCGGGTCTGTTCCGGTTGGAAGAGGCCTGTCGGATCCGAATCTGGAGGTTCAAGGGTTACATGGTCACTATTCGTCTTGCTCGTGCCGGCGCCAAAAAACGGCCTTTCTATCACCTGGTCGTTACCGACAGCCGTAACCGCCGCGATGGCCGTTATCTCGAACGTCTCGGATTCTTCAATCCCATCGCCAGCGAGCGGGAAGAATCCCTGCGTGTTGATCTGGAACGGGCCCGCCACTGGATCGCGCAGGGCGCGCAACCCTCGGATCGCGTCGAGCAGTTGTTGAAGCAGGCCGCCAAGACGGGCGACGCCAGCGTTTGATGTCGGTCGATTCCGAGGCAGGATCCACGGGGCGCGTGATCCTGGGCCGACTGGGCAGTCCGTTCGGCGTCAAGGGTTGGCTGCGGGTTCAGTCCTACGCCCGTCCTCCGGAGCAGATCTTTGAGTACCCCCGCTGGAGCATCGGCGAGGGTGAGCGCTGGACTGAGTTGGCGCTGGAGGAAGTCCGGCCCCAGGGGAAAGGCTGGATCGCCCGACTGACCGGCATCGCCGATCGCGAGGCAGCCGCGGCTTTGACTGGCGCATCAGTCAGTATTCCCCGGGAAGCGCTGCCACCTGCGGAGGAGGGGGCGTATTACTGGATGGATCTGGTCGGCCTGCGCGTCGTCGGTCTGGATGGTTTGGAGCTGGGTCGCGTCGTGTCCCTGATGGAAACGGGCGCCAATGATGTGCTGGTGGTTCAAGGCGATGAGGAGCGGTTGATCCCCTTCCTCCAACCTGAGGTGATCCGTCGCATCGACCTGTCCCAAAGTGTCATTGAGGTGGATTGGGATCCGGAATTCTGACAAGGGGGAGCGATGCGACTGACCGTGGTCACTCTCTTCCCTGAATTGATTGATGCGCTGTTCGGCTGCGGCATTGCCGGCCGGGCGCGGGATCGGGGATTGGTGGAGGTGGCCTGCGTCAACCCCCGGGATTTCACCCACGATCCGCACCGCACTGTGGATGATCGGCCCTATGGGGGCGGTCCCGGCATGGTGATGAAGGTTGAGCCGCTACTGGCAGCCTTTGAGGTGGCGCGGCGAGAGGCTCCGCCGGGAACGCCGGTGGTGATGCTGAGTCCGCAGGGAAGTCGTTTCGACCAGGGCCTTGCCCGTGAGTATGCCGGCTTGCCTGGACTGATCCTGGTGGCAGGGCGTTACGAAGGCGTCGATGAGCGGGTCATGTCGGCGGTGGACCAGGAACTGTCCATCGGCGATTACGTGCTCAGTGGCGGAGAATTGGCGGCAATGGTGGTGATGGATGCGGTGGTCCGGCTGTTGCCGGGCGCCGTCGGCGATGCGATGTCCTGCGCCCAGGATTCGTTCTGGGAAGGCTTGCTCGATTGCCCCCATTACACGCGCCCGGAAGTTCATTCGACTGGGCGGGTTCCGGCGGTCCTGCTCAGCGGTGATCATGCGGCCATTCGGCGCTGGCGTTTGCAGCAGTCGCTGGGCCGCACTTGGCTTAGACGACCGTCGCTGCTGGCCGAACGGGTATTGGAGCCTGAACAGGAAAGCCTCCTGCAGGCGTTTATTGACAATATTGGTATTGACAGCCCGGATGGCGGGTAGAGGATTAGGCATGAGCAAGCTGATTGCAGAACTAGAAGCCGCGCAGATGCGGCATGACCTGCCTGAGTTCAGCCCCGGTGATACCGTGGTGGTTCAGGTCAAGGTGAAAGAAGGCACCCGCGAACGATTGCAGGCCTTTGAAGGCGTCGTGATTGCCAAGAGCAACCGGGGTCTGCATTCCTCCTTCACCGTGCGCAAGGTCGCTCATGGCGAGGGTGTGGAGCGCGTCTTCCAGAGCCACAGCCCGGTCGTGGACAGCGTCACGGTCAAGCGCCGTGGCGATGTACGCCGCGCCAAGCTCTATTACCTGCGCGATCTGCGCGGCAAGGCTGCCCGCATCAAGGAAAAGCTCGCCCCCAAGGTGCGTTGAGCGCCTCCGTTCACGCGCGATCGGTACGCGACCCATTCGGTTCATCCTTGCATTGGCCGCATGGGTCGCGGCGCTGTGTTCGGCCTCCTGTTGCCCATGGCTTCCGAATCGATTTTCTTGAAGCTGACCCTGCCGTGCCATGCATGAAGCCGCCGCACGCGTCGACTGTGGGCAGGATGGTAGAGTTGGGATCCAAGGCCCGACGGTTGTTGTTGGGATTTATCGACTGCCAGGGCAAGCCCGTATCTGCGCTGATTGCATCGTCGTCCCACGGAAGCCCGGAGAGGCCGCGTTCGGCGCTCGTCTTGCCGGCGCTGCCACAAACTTCCCGACTCAAGCTTCTCCTGCGCCATGCTGGCAGCTGCTCTATGATGACGCCATCGCTTGTGCATTCCCTTGAGGTAATTTCATGGCCCAAAGACCTTCCCTGATCCGTCGTGGTGTCCGTTGTGTGGGATCGATACTGGACGGCTTGCGGCGCTGGTTGTCCCGGCTGATGTTCGTGGTTTTTCTGC
>JBATEM010000100.1:0-3634 GCA_049664005.1 Candidatus Macondimonas sp. | reverse complement strand
ACGCCAGCTTCAACGAGCTTTACGGTGTGCTGCAGGATTTTCTCCGGGCGTTTTTCGAGCAATCCCTGCCGGTGCGCTTCAGGCCGTCCTATTTCCCGTTCACCGAGCCGTCGGCCGAGGTGGATATCCAGTGTGTCATGTGCCAAGGCGCAGGATGCCGGGTGTGCAAGCAGACGGGCTGGCTGGAAGTGCTGGGTTGCGGCATGGTGCATCCAGCCGTGTTCGGTCATGTCGGCATCGATCCGGAGCGGTATACCGGCTACGCTTTTGGGATGGGCGTGGAGCGGCTGTCAATGCTTCGCTATGGAATCAACGACCTGCGGTTGTTTTTTGAAAATGACCTGAGGTTTTTGCGGCAGTTTTCCTGATCCCGGTCAGATTTCGGCACGAATGGGTGAACGATGCGCTTTGGAGACGATTGGCTGAAAGAATGGGTGCAGCCGGTGCCCGCTCCCCAGGAGTTGGCCCATGTGCTGACCATGGGCGGCCTGGAAGTGGATGGCATCCAGCCGGCAGCGCCTCCTTTCCATGGGGTCGTGGTCGCGCAGATTGTTTCTATTGCGGCGCATCCCCAGGCGGATCGCCTGCGGGTATGCCAGGTCGATGATGGTGGTGCCGAGGTCTTGCAGGTGGTTTGTGGCGCAGCCAATGCCGCCAAGAGCTTGCGGATTCCCCTTGCACGGGTCGGCGCTGCGTTGCCCACTGGGCTCCAGATCAAAGCGGCCCGGCTGCGTGGGGTCGAATCCTTCGGCATGCTGTGTTCCGCTCAGGAGCTGGGTTTGGCCGAGGCATCCGAAGGATTGCTGGAATTGCCCGCAGATGCCCCGGTGGGCATGGATCTGCGGGCCTATCTGGCGCTGGATGCGCACGTTCTGGAGGTTGATCTGACGCCCAATCGAGGCGATTGCCTGAGTGTCCAGGGAATGGCGCGGGAACTTGCCGCGCTCACGGGGGCGGCATTTCATGAACCGAATCCGGTGGTCGTGCCCGTGACAAGCGAGGCGGCTGTCGCCATCACGATCGCCGATGCCAAGGCCTGCCCGGTCTACCGCGGCCGCATGATCGAAAACCTCAATCCGCAGGCGCCAACGCCGATCTGGATGCGTGAGCGGTTGCGTCGATCGGGGCTGCGCAGTCTTGGCCCCATCGTGGATGTGACCAATTATGTGCTGTTGGAACTGGGTCAGCCCCTGCATGCCTTCGACATGGACCGGGTCGAAGGCGGCATCGGTGTGCGCTGGGCCCATCCCCAGGAAACCCTGACCCTGCTCACTGGGGCAGACATCACGCTGGCGCCCGATGAGCTGGTGATTGCGGATGATCAGGGGCCCTTGGCCTTGGCGGGCATCATGGGAGGTAGCCGCAGCGCCGTCGGTGCGCAGACGCATTGGGTTTTCCTGGAATCCGCCTGTTTCGCACCTCAGGCCCTGGCAGGCCGCGCGCGACGTCATGGTCTGCATACCGAAGCTTCGCATCGCTACGAACGGGGGGTTGATCCGAATTTGCAGGACCGGGCATTGGCGCGGGCGACGCAATTGCTTTTGGAGATTGCCGGTGGCGCGGCGGGCCCAGTAGTCGGGTACAGCGAGGCCTCTTCGATCTCGTCCCCGCTCATTCCTTTGCGCCACCAACGGCTGGAGCGGTTGTTGGGTGGTCCCTTTGCGTGGGAAGCAGCCGAAGTCCTGCTGACCCGGCTGAATATGACCTGGCAGCGGACGGATCAAGGCTGGGAGGCCACCGCGCCTTCATATCGATTTGACCTTAAGATTGAAGCGGATCTTATTGAAGAACTGATTCGTTTGCGTGGCTACGCGGCGCTGGAGGCTCATGCGCCCACGCTGGCGCTGCGGCCGGTGACGATTCCTGAGATGGCGGTTTCACCCGGCAAACTTCGCCACTTGCTGGTGGAGCGTGGCTATTACGAGGCGATCACCTACAGCTTTGTCGATCCTGAAGTGCAGCAGGCGTTTCTGGCCGGGGCGGTGCCGATTGATCTGGCCAATCCCTTGTCCCGCGATCTTTCGCAAATGCGCACCAGTCTGTGGCCCGGTCTGGTGCAGGTGCTCAAAGCCAATCTGAAGCGGCAGATCGAACGGGTTCGATTGTTCGAGATGGGTAAGGTGTTCCGGCGCGAGGACGCGAGGATGGTCCAGGAAAACCGGCTCAGCGGGTTGGTTTATGGTCCCCGCTTGCCGGAACAATGGCGCGGCGAGACTCCCGTCGCGGCTGACTTTTTCGACGTCAAGGGTGACGTGGAAGCCTTGGTCATGATGGCCCGTCTGCCCGCCATGGCCTCCGTGCCTGCAATGCACCCGGCTTTGCATCCGGGCAAAACAGCGCAATTGCATGTGGACGGGCGCCCAGTGGGTTGGTTGGGCGAACTGCACCCCGGCGTGGCGGCGGCTCTCGACTTGCCAACGGGGGTGATCGTATTCGATTGGGATCTGGAATCGACGCTTCAAGGGAATTTGCCGCGATTCGTGCCGCTTTCCCGGTTTCCAGCCATCCGCAGGGATTTGGCGTTGGTCGTGTCAGACGCGCTGCCTGCGGGTGATTTGGTCGGATTTATTCGCGAAGCGGCGGGCTCTCGCTTGAGGGACTGCGTGCCATTTGATGTGTATCGCGGGCCTGGTTTAGAGGAAGGATCAAAAAGCGTTGCTTTCGGCTTGATTTTCCAAGATGATGAACGCACGCTCGAAGATCAGGAAGTGGATGAGGCGGTGGCCGCAATCGTCCGCCATGTTGGAATTCATGCGGCTGCCCGGATCAGGGAGTAATTATTCATGGCATTGACCAAGGCCGCGATGGCCGAGCGTTTGTTCACCGAACTTGGCCTTAACAAGCGTGAGGCAAAGGATCTGGTGGACCTGTTTTTCGAAACCGTCCGCCAGGCGCTGGAGCAGGGCGAGCAGGTCAAACTCTCAGGATTCGGTAATTTCGAGTTGCGCAACAAGGGCGAACGCCCAGGCCGGAACCCCAAGACCGGCGAGGAAATTCCGATTTCAGCGCGCCGGGTGGTCACGTTCCGTCCCGGTCAGAATCTGCGATTACAGGTGCATGCTTATGCTGGAAAGCGGCAATAACGACGAATTGCCCCCCATTCCGGGCAAACGCTACTTCACGATTGGTGAGGTGGGTGAACTGTGCGCCGTGAAACCCCATGTTCTGCGTTACTGGGAGCAAGAGTTTTCTGAGCTGAGTCCGGCCAAACGGCGGGGCAATCGCCGTTATTACCAGCGTAACGATATCATGCTGATCCGCCAGATTCGCAATCTTCTCTACAATCAGGGCTTTACAATCAGCGGCGCACGTCAGAAGCTGGCCAGCCCGGCGGTCCGCGAGGATGCTCAGCAGAGCCAGCAGCTGATTCATCAATTGCGACTGGAGCTGGAAGAAGTCCTGCAATTCCTGCGGCGTTGATCGGTTCGGCTGATGCTTCCCAGATCCGTTCAATACGGGTATGATTGCGCCCTCGCTGGACAGGCTGGTATTCAATCGGACCTGTCACACAAGGCGTAGTGTCGGGGCGTAGCGCAGTTTGGTAGCGCACCAGCATGGGGTGCTGGGGGTCGCAGGTTCAAATCCTGCCGCCCCGACCATCTTCCCCAACCGCAGCCCGGTTCAGGCTGTGGTT
>JBATEM010000099.1:0-4093 GCA_049664005.1 Candidatus Macondimonas sp. | reverse complement strand
CGTTTGCGGGCAATTTTGACCGCCCGAAGGATCGACAGAAGGAGCCGGCCATGAGCCAGCCGACCAGCAAGGACTACGAAGCATCCATCATCAAATACTACGATGAGAGCGAGATCGATTACCGGATGCTATGGCGGCTGGACCGCTGCATGGCCCTGCACTTTGGCTATTGGGACGAAACCACCAAGGGAGTCTCCGACGCCTTGCTGCGGGAAAACCAGGTTCTGGCCGAGCGCGCCGGCATCACGGCGCAGGACACCGTGCTCGATGCCGGCTGCGGCGTTGGCGGCAGCGCCATCTGGCTGGCGCGGGAAAAGGGTGCACGGGTCACCGGTATCACCATCACCCCCCACCAGGTTGATGAAGCAAACAAAAATGCGCAGCGCCACAAGGTGGCCGACAAGGTGAACTTCGAGCGGCGCGACTTCACCGCGACGGGCTATCCCGATGCCAGCTTCGACGTGGTCTGGGCAGTGGAATCGGTGTGTCACGCCGAGGACAAGGCCGATTTCGTGCGCGAGGCCTATCGCGTGCTCAAACCCGGCGGCCGGCTGATTCTGGCGGACTTCTTCGCCGCCCGCGATCGTTATACCCCTGAACAGCAGCAACTCATGGACGAATGGGCTTCCGGCTGGAGCGTCAAGGCCTTCGGCTACAGCGGCGCGTTCAAGGCGGCGCTGGAACAGACCGGCTTCACCGACATCCACATGCAGGATGCCAGCGACAACATCCGTCCTTCCGCCAAGCGGCTCTACCAGTATGCCGTGTTGTCGCGCTGGGGCGCCAAGCTGTTGATGTTTCTACGCATCCGCACCAAGGCCCAAGACGGCAACATCCGCGCCGTACATCGCCAGTGGAGAGCGCTCAACCAGGGCCTGTGGCACTACGGGATTTTCCAGGCCCGCAAGCCTGCCTGACCAAAAGCGCAAGAGCGGCCTCTGAAGATGCCCTTCAGGGGCCCTTCAGACGCTCAGATGAGCCTGCACCACGGCATCGGTCAGGCCATCGATGGTACCGCCGGCAACCACCTGACCCCGTTCCAGAATATGGAAATGGGAGGCCGTGCTGCGGGCAAAGGCAAGCTTTTGTTCCACCAGAACCACGGTCAAACCCTCTTCGCGATTCAGACGACGGATGATGCTGCCGATGTCGGCGACGATGTTGGGCTGGATACCTTCGGTGGGTTCATCGAGTATCAGCAAGCGGGGTCGCAACACCAGCGCGCGGCCGATGGCGAGCTGTTGTTGCTGCCCCCCCGAAAGATCCCCGCCGCGGCGCTGGCGCATCTCCTGCAATACAGGAAAAAGCTCGTAAATCCGCTCAGGAATCCCGCGCCCCCGGGTCTTGGCGGCAGGGAGGCCAACCTGCAGATTTTCTTCCACCGAGAGCCGCGGGAAGATCTCCCGCCCCTGCGGCACGAATCCGATGGCGCGTCGGGCGCGCTCATGGGCCGACTGCCCGGCAAGATTGCTGCCATCGAACAGGATCTGGCCGCTGCGAATCGGCAACTGGCCCATGATGGCCCGCATCAGCGTGGTCTTGCCCACACCGTTGCGCCCCATCACGCAGGTGCAGGAACCTTCCGCAACATCCAGGTCAATGTCATGCAGGATGTGGCTTTGGCCATAGGCCTGATTGAGGCCGGCGAGCCGGAGCAGGGGCGCGGCGCTCATGCCACCACCTCGCCCAAGTAGACTTCCTGGACACGCGGATCGGCCTGGACCTGATCCATGCTGCCTTCCGCCAACACGCTGCCCTGGTGCAGCACCGTCACCTTGCGAGCGATGGCACGCACGAAGGCCATGTCATGCTCCACCACGATCACGGAATGCTTGCCCGCCAGGGCATTGAGCAACTCCGCCGTGCGTTCCACTTCGCCGGGCGTCATGCCCGCGACCGGCTCGTCCACCAGCAACACGCGGGGGTTCTGCATCAATAGCATGCCGATTTCCAGCCATTGCTTCTGGCCATGGGAGATGAGACCGGCCAGGCGATCGCGCTCACCCGACAGGCCAATCAGCGTTAACACTTCGTCCAGTTGCTGTCGCTGCGCCGGGGTGGGGCGGGCGAACAGACTGATGCGCACCCGCTTGTCGGTCTGCATCGCCACTTCCAGGTTTTCCAGCACGCTGAGCTGCTCGAACACGGTCGGCTTCTGGAACTTCCGCCCCACCCCGGCGGCAGCGATTTCCCAGGTTTCGCGGCGCAGACAGTCGAGCGTCTGGCCGAACCACACGCTGCCCGTATCCGGGCGGGTCTTGCCGGTGATGACATCCATCATGGTGGACTTGCCCGCGCCATTGGGGCCGATGATGCAGCGCAACTCCCCCTCATCGATATAGAGCGAGAGATCATTCAGCGCCTTGAAGCCATCGAAGCTGACGCTCACGCCTTCCATATAGAGGATCACGCCACGACCCGTCTCGAGGCGATGCGCCAGGTCGCGGGGAGGCGGGGCGGCCTCGACGGCGGTACGATTCTGTAGCCAAGCCGGCAGGCGCATCAGGCTTTCCCTCCCCGCCGTCCATTGAGCAGACTCAGCAAACCGCCGGGCAGCCACAGCGTCACCGCAATGAACAGGGCCGCCAGGAAGAACAGCCACACATCCGGGTACGCCGCCGTGAGCCAGCTTTTGGCCCCGTTGATGGCCAGCGCGCCGAGCATGGCGCCGACCAGCGTCCCGCGTCCGCCCACTGCAACCCAGATGGCCATTTCGATGGAATTGGCCGGCTGCAGTTCGCCGGGATTGATGATGCCCACCTGGGGGACATAGAGCGCGCCGGCAATGGCGCACAGCAAGGCCGACAGCGTCCACACGAACAGCTTGTAGTGCAGTGGGTTGTAGCCCAGGAACATCAGCCGGTTCTCGGCATCACGCACCCCTACCAGCACCCGCCCCACCTTGGCACGCACCAGGTAGCGACACAGCACATAGGCAGCGGCCACGCTCGCCACCGTGATGCCGTAGAGTGCCGCGCGTGTCGTCGGCTCCTGCAGCGAAAATCCCAGCAGAATCTTGAAGTCGGTCAGCCCATTGTTGCCGCCAAGGCCGGTCTCGTTCAGGAAGAACAGCAGCATCGCGGCATAGGTGAGGGCTTGTGTGATGATGGAGAAGTAGACTCCCTTGATACGCGAACGAAACGCCAGGTAACCGAAACCGAAGGCGAACAGACCCGGTACCAGCAGCAGCATCAGCAGTGCCCAGGCCGGGTGGCCGAAGCCGGCCCAGAACCAGGGCAGGCTGTCGCGCTGCATGAACTCCATGAAGGGCGGAAACGCCGTGCGGTAGAGCCCGGCTTGGGCGGCGGAGAGACTCATGTGCATGCCCATGATGTAGCCCCCCAGGGCGAAGAACACGCCGTGCCCCAGGCTCAGAATGCCGCAATAGCCCCAGATCAGGTCCATGGCCAGCGCCACCAAGGCGTAGCAGGCGAACTTGCCCAGCAAGGGAATGAGGTAATTCGGCACATGCAGCAGACTGTCCGCCGGCAGGGTCAGATTGAGCAGGGGAATCCCGCCCGCCAGCAACACCACCACCGTGCCGAATATCGCCCAGCCCCGCGGGCCAAAGATCATCGGACGCATCGAATCCGAGGCGCTGGGCAAGCTACCCGCGACGGAATGACTGAATGCGGTCATCAGCTCATGCCTCCGCGGAGCGGCCGCGCAAGGCAAACAGGCCCTGCGGACGGCGTTGGATGAACAGGATGATCAGCCCCAGCACCAGCACCTTACTCAGTACCGCGCCGATGCCCGGCTCCAGGAATTTGTTGAGGAGTCCCAAGCCGAAGGCCCCCACGAAAGTCCCGGCCAGTTGGCCCACGCCCCCCAGCACCACCACCATGAAGGAATCGACGATATAGCCCTGCCCCAGGTCCGGCGCGACGTTGTCGATCTGGGACAGCGCCACGCCACCCAGCCCGGCGATGCCCGAACCCAGCCCGAAGGTCCAGGCATCCACACGGGCGGTATTGATGCCCATGGCCGCAGCCATGGGGCGATTCTGGGTGACCGCGCGCACCGTCAGCCCCAGGGAGGTGCGCTGCAGCAGCAGGTAAGCCATGAACAGCACAGCCAGAGCAAAGCCGATAAT
>JBATEM010000098.1:0-1536 GCA_049664005.1 Candidatus Macondimonas sp. | reverse complement strand
TGGGTTTTCGGGGCCGTATCGTGTTGGCGGATCGCCATCCGGGCAACGGCCCGGCCTATGCGAGCTGCGACCATCGGCATGTGCTGAATGTGCCTGCGGGCAACATGGGTGCGGCGACCGATGATTCGGGGGGCTTTCTGCACTGGCTGAACCATCTGGGGATTGATCCCCCGGTGGTCACGGCCGATTTCGTCCCGCGCCAGCTTTATGGGCTGTATCTCGACGCGCTGATTGAACCCTTGCGCGCTGACGGGCGGGTGATCCGCGTGCGTGTTGGAGTCTGTGGACTGACCCGGGAAGAAAAGTCCTGGCGGGTTGATCTGGAACGCGGCAGCGCCATCCAGGCCGATGCTGTCGTCCTCGCGATCGGCAATTTGCCGCCTCGCATGCTACCCGGCGCCGAGCTCATCGATGAGCGCCTGGTGGTGAATGACCCCTGGCGATGTCGACTCGAAGACTTTATCAGGCCGCACAGCCGGGTGTTGTTCGTCGGCACAGGACTGACCATGGTGGATGGCGTCCTGAGTCTGGCGCCGGCCGCTCGCAACGGTGTGCATCTGACTGCCCTGTCACGCCATGGCCGTCTGCCCTTGCCCTGGGGTACCCAGGAAGCACTTGATTTTGATACATCGGACACGGCCCCGTCGCTGCGACGCTTGTTGCGGCAACTGCGCCTGAAGGTGGAAGCGGGCGAATCCTGGGAGCGCGTGATGAACGGACTGCGGGTCAAGGCGCAGACCCTCTGGACGCATTTGTCGCCCGCGGATCAGGCGCGCTTCCTGCGGCACGGGCGGGCATTTTGGGCGATCCATCGGCATCGCATTCCGGACCGGAACCACGAAACGCTCCGGCAGTTACAGCAAGCGGGGCAACTCGAAATCCTGCCGGCGCGTCTGGAAAGACTGCGCCAGGTCGGCAATCGGGTCCAGGCGCGCTGGTGTCGTCGCGGGCAAGCTTCGCGCGAGGAAGGCTGGTTCGATCTGGTGGTCAACGCGACCGGTCCCGAGGCCCACTATGAACGCAGTCGCGACCCTTTACTGCGTCAGTTGTTCGCCGCCGGCCATGTGCGTGCCCATCCGCTCGGCATGGGCCTTGACGCCACGCCTCCCGGCGCGTTGTGCGGCGCGGACGGGGCGATCTCCCCTGGACTCCACAGCCTGGGCGCGCCCATGCAAGGCGTGCTCTTGGAATGCACTGCGATCCCGGACATTCGCCGGGCTGCCGAGCGGCTGGCCGGCGCATTGTGGCAAGACCTGCAGGCCTGAAACGCGGACAAGACCCCCGCTCACGATCGGCGCGAGGGGGGGTAAGGGATGATGCCAAGACGCTGCAGCCGCTCACGCAGCACATTGCGGCTGATCCCCAAGGCTTTCGCAGCCTGGATCTGGTTGTCACCGCTGTGCTGATAGGCCGTTTCGATCAGGATCCGCTCGCTGACCGCATGCAAATCCGCAGTCGAGTGGGCCATTAATTCCCGAAAGACCTGCTGCAGTCGCGCCTCTGGCGTGATCACCGATTCGCCGGGTCGCTGCGGCC
>JBATEM010000097.1:0-18188 GCA_049664005.1 Candidatus Macondimonas sp. | reverse complement strand
CCGCTGAACAGACAGGATGATGTTCAGGATTCCCGCAGCCAACGCAGGACCTGCGGGGCACAATAGGTCAACACAGCATCGGCCCCGGCGCGCTTGAAGGCCACCAGCGACTCCATCACCACCGCGCGCTCCTCCAGCCAACCCGCCTGCGCGGCGGCCATGAGCATGGCGTACTCCCCGCTCACCTGGTAGGCCAGCGTCGGGACGCCAAAGCGGTCCTTTACCCGACGCACCACGTCCAGATAGGGCATGCCGGGCTTGACCATCACCATGTCCGCGCCCTCGGCCAGATCCATCGCCACTTCGCGCAGGGCCTCATCCCCATTGGCCGGGTCCATCTGGTAGCCACGCTTGTCCGCCTTGCCCAGGGCCGCCGCCGAGCCAACCGCCTCGCGGAATGGACCGTAGAAGGCGGAGGCGTACTTGGCCGCGTAGGCCAGAATGCGGGTCTGGGTGTGGCCGGCTGCCTCCAGGGCATCGCGGATGGCGCCGATGCGCCCGTCCATCATGTCCGAGGGCGCAACCACCTGGGCCCCGGCCTCGGCATGGGACAGCGCCTGGCGCACCAGCACGGCGACGGTTTCATCGTTCAGGATCTGGCCGTCCTCACCCAACAGGCCATCCTGACCGTGGACGGTATAGGGGTCCAAGGCCACATCGGTGATGACGCCCAGCTCCGGGAACGCGGCCCGCAGGCTGCGCACGGATCGCTGGACCAGCCCGTCAGGGTTATGGGCTTCCTCGGCCTGGAGCGATTTGCGCACCTGGGGCACCACCGGAAACAGCGCCACCGCCGGCAGCCCGAGCATGACCAGCGCCTCCAGTTCGTCCCGCAGCACGTCCAGGCTCATCCGCTCCACGCCCGGCATGGATGCCACAGCCTCGCGCCGCCCCACCCCGTCCAACACAAATACCGGCCAGATCAGATCGTCCGCGGTCAGCACCTGTTCGCGCATCAGGCGGCGCGAGAAGGGGTCCCGGCGCATACGGCGCAAGCGGGTGCGAGGAAAGGCTGCGTCGGTCACGGGCATCTTCCAGGGTGGATGGGGGATTTATTGTGCCCGCCGCCATGGGACAGGACAACGGCCCGCCAGGCGCCGCTTGCGTGGATTGATGTTTCAGCCAGCGCGTTGAGTCTGGGCTTGGGACGAGGAAGGCACGGGCGTCGTCACGCCGGCAGCCATCCCCGTATTCGGTGCAAGTTCGGCGCCGAAATAGGTGGCGGCGATGGCATCGTGGCAACCGGCCAGCTTGAGCTGCAGCTCATCCATGTAAACGTGCAGGGTGCCACCCTCATGCGCCAATGCAGCGATGTCGGCGCGCTGGACCATGCGCCGCAACTGGGCCACCGCCCGCAACGGGGTTTCATGGCGCGGCAGGCCCGATAGGCAGACCTCCAGGGTTTTGAGGCAGGCCTGCAGGGCGCGCGGAAAACGCTCTTCCTGCAACAGGAAGCGCACCACATCCACGCCGGTGACCCGGCTGCGCACCAGCCGGCGATACATCTGGTAGGCGGTCATGGATTTGAGCACGCTCATCCACTGGACGCGGCTATAGGCTTTCAGCTCCGCTGGCATTTCCGCCAGCAGATCGCCGGAACGGACATCGAGAATGCGGGTGGTCATGTCCGCCCGTTCCAGATTGCGCCCCAGACGCATGAATTCGAAGGCTTCATCGCGGCTCATGACGCCATCCAACAGGCCCACGATCATCTGGCATTGGCCGATGATGGTTTGCAGGAATTCGTGGCGCCCTCGGCGCGACAGCGCATCGCCCATCTGTTCCTGGGCAATGAGATGCAAGCGATTGATTTGCCCCCAGGCCTCGGCAGGCACGATGTCGCGGGTGGTGCGCAGATTTTCCCGCGCCTTGGTGAGGCAACTGATCAGGGAACTGGGATTTTCGCGATCAGCGAGCAGAAACTGCACCACCCGGTGCTCACTCATCTCGCCGTGACGTTCCACGAATGCATCACGTCCGCTGGTGATGTCGATCAGGGGCTCCCAATCCGGGGTCACCACACGGGGCAGATCCAGGATCAGGTTGGTGGTGACCGTCACCAGCCGCGCCGTGTTCTCCGCCCGCTCCAGATAGCGGGCAAACCAGTACATGTTTTCGGCCATGCGCGACAGCATCAGCAAATCTCCTTGCTCAAGCCAATAGAGCGGCGGTCAGGATGGGCTGTCCGACTCGTTGCTTTCCACCACCCAGGTGTCCTTGCTGCCACCGCCCTGGGACGAGTTCACCACCAACGATCCCTTGACCATCGCCACACGGGTCAGGCCTCCAGTCGTCACCTGAATGTCACTGCCGCTCAGGATGAAAGGCCGCAGGTCTACATGGCGCGGCTCGGGAACATGGTCCGTCAGCGTGGGGACGGTGGACAGGGCGAGGGTTGGCTGGGCGATGTAGTTGCGTGGATCGCGCTGGATCAGGGTCGCAAATCGCTCGCATTCCTCGCGGCTCGACTTGGGCCCCACCAACATGCCGTAGCCGCCGGATTCGTTGGCGGGTTTGACGACCAGATCTTTCAGGTGGGCCAGCACATGCCTCAAGGATTGCGGATCCTCGCAGCGCCAAGTCGGGACATTGGGCAGGATGGGATCCTCACCCAGGTAATACTTGATGAAGTCGGGCACATAGGTATAGACGACCTTGTCATCGGCAACCCCTGCCCCCGGCGCGTTGACCAGGGCCACATTGCCCTTGCGCCAGGCGCGCAGCAGGCCGGGCACCCCGAGTGCGGAATCGGGCCGGAAAGCTTCCGGATCCAGGAAATCGTCATCGATACGCCGATAGACCACATCCACCCGTTCAGGCCCCTGGATGGTGCGCATGTAAACGCAGTCATCGTCGCTCACGAACAGGTCCGGGCCCACCACCAATTCGACCCCCATCTGCTGGGCCAGATAGGCATGCTCGAAATAGGCCGAGTTGTAGATGCCGGGGGTCAACACCACGACGCAGGGATAATCAGCCGGCCGGGGTGACATGGCCGCCAGCATGTCGAACAGCTGCGAGGGGTAGTCGTCCACCGGCAGAATCACTTGGTTCTCGAACAATTCCGGGAATACATGCTTCATCACCTGACGATTCATCATCATGTAGGACACCCCCGAGGGCACCCGCAGGTTATCCTCCAGGACATAAAGGGTGCCATCGCCGTCGCGCACCATGTCCGAGCCGCAGATGTGCGCCCAAACCCCCAAGGGCGGCGTGAAATCGCGACATTGGGCGCGGAAGTTCTTGGAACTGGCGATCAGTTCGGCGGGAAAGCGCTTGTCGCGGATGATGCGCTGGGGCCCGTAGATGTCGTTGATGAACAGATTCAGGGCGTGGACCCGTTGCTTGAGACCGGCCTCGGTGCGGCGCCACTCGGCAGCCGGGATCACGCGCGGGATGATGTCCATCGGCCAGGCCCGGTCGATGGCATTGCCGTCGCTGTAGACGGTGAAGGTGATGCCCAGCGTCTTGATCTCGAGCTCCGCCGCACGCTGGCGTTCACGCAGTGCGTCCGCCCCCAGGCCAACCAGCCGCTCCATCAAGGGACGAGCCGCGGGCCGCGGGCCATCCGGACCCACGAGCTCGTCGTAGAAGCCCTGCTGCAGATAATGGGTCCAATCCTGCGCCATGCCCGCTCCCAACTGCGACATCAAACTGTCCGATTAAAAGTCTTAACATCAGCCTTACAAGAAACGCGCCGGATCTTGAAGTGACGCAGCATGGACAGAATCAGGCTGGGACGGCCCGTCCGACGCCCTGTGAGCGTCTGGCGCCTGTTACATGGGCAGAATGCTCACGCATTGCCCCAAAATAGGGCATCAGCAAGATGCCTGGTGTTTCCAGATCGTACGCATCACCCCGATCCTGCGCCTGGCAGCAACTGCATGACGCTGGCATGATGCTGGCAAGTCAAGCGAGATTGACGCATGGCCTGATTCTACCGCTCGCGTGTTGATCCCGCTCAAATTCCTTACCGGAGGCCCTGATGTCGCTGCGCGTGGCGCTTACTCACAAGACCGTCTATCACTATGATCGCCCGGTCGCCCTGTCACCCCAGGTGTTCCGGTTGCGCCCGGCGGTTCACAGCCGCACCCCGATCCTGTCCTATTCGCTGCGGATCACCCCTGAGGATCATTTTCTCAACTGGCAGCAGGATCCCTTCGGCAACATCCTGGCACGGGTCGTGTTCGCGGAAGAAACCCAGACCATGTCGGTTGAAGTGGATCTGCTGGCGGACATGGTCGTCATCAATCCTTTTGATTTCTTTGTCGAGGAATACGCCAAGCATTTCCCGTTTACCTATGACCGCCAATTGCGCAAGGAATTGACGCCCTACCTCGAAATTACCGAAAACGGGCCGCATCTGCGCAAATGGCTGTCCGGCATCAATCGGGGAAAGCGCCCCTATGTCGTCGATTTCCTGGTCGAGCTCAACAGCCGGCTGCAAAAGGACATCGGCTATCTCATCCGCATGGAGCCGGGCGTCCAGACCTGCGAGGAAACTCTGGGGCGGGGCACCGGGTCCTGCCGCGACTCGGCCTGGCTGCTGGTGCAGATCATGCGCCACCAGGGTCTCGCAGCACGCTTCGTGTCGGGTTATCTGGTCCAACTGAAAGCCGACGTCAAGGCCCTGGATGGCCCCTCCGGACCCGAGGCCGACTTCACCGACCTGCATGCCTGGTGCGAAGTCTACGTGCCCGGTGCGGGGTGGATAGGCCTGGATCCCACCTCAGGCCTGTTCGCCGGCGAAGGACACATCCCACTGGCCTGCACCCCTGACCCGGCGAGCGCCGCCCCGGTATCCGGCAATTTCTGGGGCGACCCGGAAACCAAGGTTGAGTTTGACTACACCAACCAGGTGCAGCGCATCCACGAGGATCCGCGGGTCACCAAACCCTACACGGAAGACCAATGGCAGACCATCAATCTGCTGGGGCGAGCGGTGGATGAACAGATCCGTGCCGGTGATGTGCGCCTGACGCTGGGTGGCGAACCCACGTTCGTCTCGGTCGACGACATGGAATCGGCCCAATGGAACACCGCGGCACTGGGCCCCGAGAAGCGGCAGCTGGCCGGCACCCTGCTGCGCCGGCTGTGGGATCGCTTCGGACCGGGCGGTGTGTTTCATGTCGGGCAGGGCAAATGGTATCCCGGCGAAGAACTGCCGCGTTGGGCGCTGTCCTTGTATTGGCGCCCGGACGGGCAACCGGTCTGGCGTCGACCCGAGCTACTGGCGGAAGACGGCAAGGATTATGGCTGCACCGTGGACGATGCGCTGTGCTTTGCCCGTGAACTGGCGCGGCGCCTGGGCGTCAACCCGGATCATGCGCAGCCCGGCTACGAGGATGTGCTCTACCACCTTTGGAAGGAAGGCACCCTTCCCGACGACCTGGATCCGCTGAAACTGAATCGCAAGCAACATCCGGATCATGCCAGCCTGAGCCAGATGTTGGCGCGCGGCCTTGACGTGCCGGTGGGTTATTGCCTGCCCCTGCGCTGGAATTACGGCACCATATGCTGGGAGAGCGTGCATTGGCCGTTCCGCCGCGACCTGATGTTCCTGATGCCCGGCGACTCGCCCATGGGCCTGCGCCTGCCCTTGGAGAGCCTGCCCTGGAGCGCCCAGCAGCGTGAACGCAAGGCGGTGATTCCGGAACGCAGCCCCTTTGAAGCTCGGCCGCCCCTGAGCGATGCCATGGGCGAGGTGGCGCGTCACTACAGTGCGTGGACGCCTGCCACAACCCAATCGCTCACCGAAATGGATCAGGCGGACGCGCCCGAAACGACCCAGACGGTGGAGGTATTCCGCACTGCCCTGTGTGTGGAGCCGCGTAACGGCTGTCTGCATATTTTCCTGCCGCCGGTGAACTATCTGGAGCACTATCTGGATCTGCTGGCCCACATCGAGGCCACCGCCGCCCAACTGGGGATGCCGGTGCGCCTGGAAGGCTATGAGCCGCCCCACGACTGGCGCCTCAAACGCCTCCACATCACCCCCGATCCAGGCGTCATCGAGGTCAATATCCATCCCGCGGAAACCTGGGATGAGCTGGTCAGTACCACCGAAATCCTCTACGAGGAGGCGCATCAAACCCGCCTGGGCAGTGAGAAATTCATGCTGGACGGCCGCCATACCGGCACCGGTGGCGGCAATCACGTGACCCTGGGCGGCGCCACGCCGGCCGACAGCCCCTTTCTGCGCCGGCCCGACCTGTTGCGCAGTCTGGTGACCTTCTGGCAACACCACCCGGCCATGAGCTACCTGTTCTCGGGGCTCTTCATCGGCCCCACCAGCCAAGCGCCACGGGCGGACGAGGCGCGCGTCGAAAGCCTCTACGAGCTGGAGATCGCGTTCAAGGAAATGCCCGAGGGCGAGGTTCCCCAGCCCTGGCTGGTGGATCGTCTGCTGCGCAATCTGTTGGTCGACCTGACCGGCAATACCCACCGGGCGGAGTTCTGCATCGACAAGCTTTATTCTCCCGACAGCCAGCGCGGCCGGCTGGGACTGTTGGAATTGCGCGCCTTCGAGATGCCGCCCCACCCGCGCATGAGCCTGGTGCAGATGTTGCTCTTGCGGACGCTGGTCGCTCATTTCTGGCAACGGCCCTACCGCCACGATCTGGTGCGCTGGGGCACCTCCCTGCACGACCGCTTCATGCTGCCCCATTTCATCTGGCAGGACATGCAGGATGTGGTGCGTCACCTGCGCGAGGCAGGCTTCCCCTTCAACCCCGACTGGTTCGCGCCCTTCCTGGAATTCCGCTTCCCCCACTACGGAAATGTGCGGGTGGGCGACATCCACCTGGAATTGCGGAGCGCCCTGGAGCCCTGGCATGTGCTGGGCGAGGAGAGCAGCAACATGGGCACGGCCCGCTTCGTGGACTCCTCCGTCGAGCGTCTGCAGGTGCGGTTGACGGGGCTGACCGATTCTCGCTATGTGGTGGCCTGCAATGGCCGCCGGATGCCGCTGCACAATACCGGCGTCCACGGCGAATACGTGGCTGGCGTGCGCTACCGGGCCTGGCAGCCGCCCTCGGCCCTGCATCCCACCATCGGCGTCCACTCCCCGCTGGTATTCGACATCATCGACACTTGGAATGGGCGCTCCATCGGCGGCTGCGCCTACCATGTCGCCCATCCGGGCGGCCGCAGCTACGACGTCTATCCGGTGAACGCCTATGCCGCCGAAACCCGTCGGGTCAGCCGTTTCTGGGGGTTCGGTCATACACCGGGGGTGCTGGAAGTTCCGCCGGACGTTGCCCAGCTGGCGCGTTTCCTGCCGGATGGCCACCCCATCGGGCCGATGCAACCGCCGCCGGAGGAAACCAACCGCGAATACCCGCACACCCTGGATCTGCGCCGCCGCTCGGCATGGGCCCCGCGCTGAACGCACCGACTGCATAACGGGCATGGCCCAGCTGGAGTAAACTTCACCCCTTGCCCGGCGCGATGCCGGGCCAGGGGATGGAGCTTGTGATGAGACGCATGAACCGGGGTTCGCCGCGCAGCAGCCGCGGCATTGATGAACTGGTGCAACTGGCCCTGGGGCTGGGGCGCGCCGGTTGCCAGCAGGAAGATCTGTTCTACCAGAATCGCTTGCGGCCATTGATCCAGCGCCTGCTCATCGATCGCCGCGAAGAAACCCTCAACGAAGCCCTCGACCGGGTGTATGGCCAGCATCCCCGTTCCTTTGAAAGCCTGTCCGATCTCATCGAAGCCCAAGCCATGGGTGGTGAATCGGGGCTCTTGATCGCCCTGCCGGTCATGGCTTGGTCACGTTATGACATCCCGGTGACTTCGCTCAGCGCAGCTCAATGCCAGCAATTCCATGAGCTGCTGACCACCCATGTGCTTGCCCCGGGGGTGGCCATTGCGGTGGCCGATTTCCTGTTTGGCCCCGATCAATTGCCTGCGGGTTTCTGCGGCGCTTTCGAACTTGCCTCGCGTCTCCAGCAGCGGCTGGCGCACGGACAAACGGTCCTGGCGGTCGACCCCCTGGGGCTACCCGCCACCACCCGCTTCCTGGCCGACCCACGCTATCTGCTGGCCCTGATACGCGCCCAGCCTGGCGAGGCCCTGTTCCGCTGGCACCAACCCAGCGTGACACGAGAAGATGCCGCCCGCGCCTGGCAGGAGGCGGCCCACCCGGCGCTGACCGCCCTGCTGCCCAGTTGCGCGGTGGAACCTTTGTTGCCGGATGCCTATTTCCCCGCGCTGCGCCGCACCGATGAACAAGGCCGGGCCTTCACGCTGCGCGCCTGCGTGGAACAGTTGCGCAGCCAGCATGGTCTCGCCTCAAGCCAGATTCAGGCCGTCATCGCCCCCTGCTATGACGGCAACCTGGTGGAATATCGCATCGGCCTGCTGCGGCAGGGACACCCCGAAGTGCTGCAGGGCGCAGTCTGGGGCCTGCTGGACGGCGAGGAAGAAACCACCGATGTACTCGGCCAGATCCAAGACGAATTGCAGCGCGCCGGCGTGACCGCGATCGAGGTCATTACCGAGCGGCTGCCGCTGAGCTATTGCGACGATTGCGGCGCGCCGCTGTTCCCTGCGATGGATGGCGAGCTCACCCACACGGTGACGCCCGACGACCTGCAACCCGCCTCCACCCGCCTACATTGACCCCGCCCGCTTCCCGGAGCCTGCGCATGCCCGAAACCGCTACCCTGTCCGAAACGGAATACGCCCTGCTGGTAGCCCCGCCCCTCAAGGTCGTTGCCCAGCTTGCCGCCAGCCGCGGCCATCGCCAACTCTTCGATGACCTGCCCGGCATGCTGGCCCTCATGCATCTGGTACGGGGGCTGACGGAATGGTATTGGGTGAGTCCGCCATCGCAACCGCCTCGCTCCCCCTGGTCGACGCTGTCGCTGGCGCCGCTGGGTGCCTGCCAGATGGCCCTCAGCCTGGCGGAAATGGATGAGGAGACGCAACGCACCTGCCTGCACGCGCTGCAGGCGGGTTATGAGCTGGTGTCCATGGCCGGGGCATTGCCGGCCCCGACGGTGCTGCTGGAATCGGCCTGGCGCGCCTTGCAGGCGCAGGAGCCAGCCACTGCGGAAACGGCTTTGCGGGACGCCGGGCTGCTCGCCATGCAGGCGATCGAGGACTGGGAAATCCAGCGCCGGCATGCGGCCGGCACCGCGCAGTGAGATTCCCAACGGATTCCTGATGCGCCATCCGGACGGCATGCAAGCGATTGCGGCAGGTCATCAATGCACCTGATCGCCTGCCACGCGGAATGCATCGACCTGCGGTCTGGATAGACGCCCCATGGATCCGGCGCGAGAAGCTTCACCGAAGCGTCCCGTTCAAATATCGCGCCCTCGCGTCGATAGCCGGGGGCCGGCAGGCCAGCTTGCCCAGACGGCCGCACGCGATGAGCGCGATCTCACGGGACCTGTCGTATCCAGCGGATTGTCATTCCGGTGAGGGCTATAGTAGCTTGAGTCGGCCTGAATGCGCCTGACTCCAAGGAAGGACTCTCAATATGTCGAAAGGGCTCCCGCGCGTCTTCTTGATCGCGTTTTTGCTGTTGCTGGGCGGAATAATCCTGCAGCGTCTGTTTTTTTCGGGTGAGACAATCCAGGAAACCGCCGCGGCGGTCGCCGTTGAGGTCGCCCCGGTTCGTGTTCTGGACATCAACGACTACCGCTATTTCAACGGCACCCTGCGACCCAACGCCCAGTTCATGATTACTTCCAAGGTCGGCGGCCTGCTTGAGAAGCTCACGGTCGGTGTCGGCGATCGTGTCGAAAAGGGTCAGCTGATTGCCCAGGTCGAGGATGATGAGATTGCCCAGGAAGTGATCCGCATTCGCGCTCAGCTTGCTGTCGCCCAGGCCCAACTGTCCGAAGCCACGGCTTCCGCCCAGGTGGCCGAGCGCGATTTCCAGCGCAGCAAGCAACTCCTGGACCGCAAGATCGCTTCCGAAGCGGAATACGACATGGCACTCACCCGCGTCACCGCCAGTCGCGCTCGTCTGAGTGTCGCCAAATCTCAACTCGACCAGGCCCAGGCCGGGCTCAAGGCCGCGCAGCTGCGGCTTTCTTACACCAAGATCTACGCGGATTGGCCCGATGGAGACAATCAACGGGTGGTCGGCCAGCGCTTCGTCGATGAAGGAACTTTATTGCGACCCAGCGAGCCCATGGTTCAAGTCATTGCCCTGCAACCGATTACAGCGCAGTTGACCATCACCGAACGCGATTATGGCCGGCTCGAGATCGGTCAGGCCGTGACCCTGACCACAGCAGCTCACCCCGAACGGGAGTTCCCCGGCACCATCCAGCGCATTTCTCCGCAGTTCAATGAATTATCCCGGCAAGCCCTGATGGAAGTGCAGATCCCCAACGAGAACGGCGATCTCAAGCCCGGCATGTTCGGTCGGGCGCGCATTCTGTTCGATCGCGCCGCCCATGCGACTGCAGTTCCGTCGGAAGCCTTGATCGAACGCCAGAATAAAACAGGCGTTTTTCTGGTGGAGGAGCAGGACGGCCAAGCGATCGCCCGCTTCGTGCCGGTGGAGACCGGTCTTCGCGAAGGCAATCTGGTGCAGGTCGTCCAGCCCACACTCAATGGCCAGGTCGTGACCCTGGGATTGCATCTGTTGAAAGACGAGGGCTCAGCGGTGGAAATCACTCAGGGAAAACCGGACTAGTCCTCGGCCATTCGGCTGAATGACGATCACCCCCTGAAGTACGCACAGGATTTCATCCATGAACATCCCCCGCTTCACCGTTACCCACCCGGTCTTCACCGCCATGCTCATGCTGATCATGGTGCTCCTCGGCGGCTTCACGCTGATGCGGACCAATGTCGACCTGATGCCGGAATTGAGTCTGCCCACCCTCACCGTCATCACCACGTACGAAAACGCCAACCCCGAAGAAATCGAGGAATTGATCACCAAGCCGCTGGAGGAGGTGCTCTCCACCATCCCAGGCGTCGAAACCCTCTCCTCCACTTCGCGGGAAGGGCAAAGCGTGATCCGGGTCAGCTTCATCTGGGGCACTTACCTCGACGGGGCCGCCAACAATATCCGCGACGGCTTTGATCGTATTCGCGATTTTCTCCCCGCCGATGCCGATCAGCCCATCATGCTCAAATTCGATACCAACGCCTTTCCGGTGATGATCCTCGGAGTGGGCAGCCAGTTGGACGCCCTGACTCTGCGCAAGCTCATCGATGAGCAGATCAAGTTCCGTATCGAGCGCCTGGAAGGCGTGGCAGCACTCAACATCTGGGGCGGTCTGGAGCGGGAAATTCAGGTCCAGATTCATTCCGACAAGATCCGCGGCCTGCGCTTGAGCCTGGACGAGGTGGTGCAGGCCCTGCGCACGGCCAACGTCACCCTGCCGGCGGGCAGCATCGAACAGGGGGCGAGCAGCATCCGCATTCAGGTTCCCGGGCGATTCCACAGCCTGGATGAAATTCGCGCCACGCTGATTGCCAACCGGGGCGGACCGATCTATCTGCACCAGATCGCCGATGTCATCGACACCACCGCCAAGATCGAACGCAAGGCGCTGGTCAACGGTGTTCCGGGCGTGCAGCTCATGGTGCGCAAGCAGTCGGGTTACAACACCGTCGAGGTGACCCGCCGCATCGAAGCAGAAATGGAAGAGATCCGCCGTGATTTCCCCCAGCTGTCGTTCGTCACCGTGGTCAATACCGGCCACTACATTCAGCTGGCCATCGATAATCTCACCGATTCCCTGTGGCAGGGCTCCATCCTGGCATTTCTGATTCTGCTGTTTTTCCTGCGCAACCTGCGGGCAGCCATCCTGGTGGGCACGGCCATGCCCATCTCCATGCTGGTGACGTTCGTGCTGATGTATTTTGCCGGCTACACCATCAACATGATGACCCTCGGCGCCCTTGCCCTGGGCATCGGCATGGTCGTCGACAGTGCCATTGCGGTCCTGGAGAACATCACCCGCAAGCGGGAAGAAGAAGGACTCGATCCGACGAACGCAGCCATTGAGGGTGCGGGCCAGATCGCGCTGGCGGTCACCGGCGGGGCATTCACCTCCATGGTGGTGTTTCTGCCGTTGATTTTTGCTCAGGGCATCGCCGGGGAAATGTTTGGCCAGTTGGGCTGGGTGGTGGCGTTCTCCAACCTGGCGGCGCTGGTTGTCGCGCTGACCTTCACGCCCATGCTGGCAGCCAAGCTGCTGCAACGCGAGGTGAGTCTGGGCGAACAGGTCCATGGCATCGGCAAGGTCCTGGGTGACTTCATCGTCGGCATGGAAAATCGATACAGAAGCGCACTCTTACCCTGCCTCAACCACCCCTGGCGTACGCTGCTGCTGGCGGGAAGTGCGGTCCTGCTGTCCTGCCTGCTGGTGCCGCTCATCGGCACGGAATTCATGCCACCCTCGGATGAAAGCGAGGTACGCGTCGAATTTGAAATGCGACCGGGGACTCGACTGGATCTGGTCGAGGAGAAAATGACCCAGATTGGCGATCTGGTGCGTCAGGCGGTTCCTGAACTCAAGCACATGGTGGTCTCCATCGGACCCACCCTGTTCAAGCCCGAAGCGACCTCAACCGGCGAGCTGATCGCGGCGCTGGTTCCGGTAGAGGAGCGCACGCGTTCCAGCAATGAGATTGCCGAGGCACTGCGCCAGGAACTGGCCCATTTTCCCGGCGGCGTACTGCGCTCCCGGGCACCCCAGGACATCATGTTACAGATGATCGGGGGCGGCGAGGCGATCCAGCTGGAAGTCCGTGGTTATGACTTGGAAACGCTCCATGATCTGGCCGACTCCATCGCGGATGCGATGGAAAAACTCCCCCACATTACCGATGTGCGTCGATCGGAACGCGAAGGCGTGCCGATACAGGAAATCCGCATCGACCGCCAGAAAGCCGCGGACCTGGGGCTGAGTGTTGCCCAGATCGCCCGCACCCTCGAAATCGCCTTGGGCGGGACCATCGCCAGCCGCTACTCGGAACGGGGCGATGAAGCGAGCATTGTGGTGAAACTGAAAGATGCCCGGAATTTCACAGTGGATGACATCCTCGATCTCAACATTCTCAATGGCCTGGGGCAGCAAATCACCTTGCGCAATGTCGTGACGGCCGAACCGGGCGCCGGCCCGGTGAAAATCCAGCGCAATGAGCAACAACGAACCGTCACCGTTTCCGCCAACATCCTCGATGCCGACTTAGGAACCGTGGTGGACAGTATCCGCCAAGCCATCGCGACCGTGCCCATGCCCGCTGGCTATCAGGTGATCTTTGCCGGCGAATATGAACAATTGCGCAATGCCTTCAAAGACTTGAGCATGGTCATGCTATTGGGTGTGATCTTGGTCTACATCATCATGGCCATGCTGTATGAATCCTTGCGGGATCCTTTGGTCGTGATGTTTTCCGTTCCATTGGCGATCATCGGCGTCAATCTGATGCTGCTGTTGACCGGCACCAGCTATAACGTGGTGTCGCTGATCGGCGTGGTGATCCTGATTGGGGTGGTGGTCAACAATGCGATCCTGCTCGTGGATCAGGCCAACCATCTGCGCTACGAGCGCCATCTGGAACTTCGCGAGGCCCTGCTCGAAGCCGGACGGACTCGTCTGCGTCCCATCCTGATGACCGCGCTGACCACCATCCTGGGACTCGTTCCCCTGGCCATCGCCCAAGGCGAAGGTGCCCAGATCCAGCAAAGCATGGCGCGGTCGCTGATCGGTGGGTTGATCAGTTCCACCTTCATCACCCTGTTCGTGGTTCCCGTCGTGTACGCCCTGTTCCACCGCAAGGATGTGCCAAAATGAAACGTCTTCCCGCGTCCGCCCGTGTGGGCGGCTGGTTGTTGTTTACCCTTGCCAGCCAGGCCGGCGCCGCCCTACCGGAAACGCCCGAGCCTCGACCTGAGCCGGGTCCAAGCCCCCTGCAGGAACGGGTGGTCAAACAGGCCAAGCCTGCGTTCAATCAGATCAAGGGCATCAAGGACATCCAACAGAGCGCTGAGGGACCTTTGCGCATCAGCCGAGAGGAGGCTGTCCTGCTGGCACTGAAGAACAACAAGCTACTGAATATCCAGATGCTGACGCCAGTGCTGCGGGGAGCCTTCGAGGACATCGAACGCTCCCGCTTCGATACCAGCTTGTTCACCCAGGCCTCATTGGGCCGAGAAAAATCGGAATTCTTCTTTCCCGGTGTCGGAACCATTCCCGAAGATCTGGACCTCAACCCCCGCGTCCTGCTGCCCAGCCCCTTCCGACGCAATCGCAACCAGGACCTGGTCGAACTGCCCCAGGACGACAATGCTCAGGGCAGCGTCATCGATGGGGAGCGCAGCGAGGTCAAGGCCGGAGCCAGCAAGCGATTCATCACCGGCACGCAGGTGGAAGTGGCGGTTTCCAATGAACGCATCAAGAGCCAGAGCGACACCATCGAACGCCTCATTCTGGAGGATCTGCAGGGTAGCGCGCGGGATGCCCAGAACCAGACCCGCGTGGGATTGACCCTCACTCAGGCCCTGTTGAAGGGCGGCAGCCCGTCGGCCAACCTGGCGCGCATCCAGCAAGCGCAAGCCGATACCCTGGCGACCCAGTACCAGTTGCGAGGATTCACCCAGACCCTGGTCGCCCAGATCGAATCGTTGTATTGGGATTACTACCTGTTCAAACGTCAACTCGAAATCCTGGAGGAGTCGGTTCGACTCTCCGAGCAGCAGCTCCATGAAATCGAGGAACGGGTCGCGGTCGGCCAGATTGCCGAAACCCAGTTGCCGGCCCCACGCGCCGAACTGGCGCTGCGGCGCCAGGCGCTGATCGACGCCCGCAGCACTTTCGAGAAGCTGCGCCTGCGTTTCCTGCAACAGCTCAATCCCCAAAGTGCGGAAGGCTGGCAACGCATGATCGAGATCGTGGACGTTCCCACCTTGCCGGCCCCCTTCACCGGCAAGGTGGAAGATCACGTCCAGCTGGCATTGCGCCACCGGCCCGATCTGAATGAAGCACGCATGCAACTGCGCAGCGGCGAGTTTCAGGTGGTCCAGACGCGCAATGGCTTGTTGCCCGCGCTGAATGTGTTCATGACGCTGGGGGGCAGTGGTTATGCCGGCTCCTTCAGCGACAGCGTCGACAACCTCAGCGAGGGAGACTATTGGGATGCGGGGGTCGGTTTACGCCTGGATTTTCCGGTGAGAAATCGCCAATCCCGGGCGCTTCATCTGCAATCCACCACCGCCCGCGATCAACGCGAACTGGCGCTGCAAAACCTCGAACAGCTGGCTGAACTGGATGTTCGCAGTGCGTTCATGGAGGTGAAACGCGCCGAAGAACAGGTCAGCGCGAGCGCAGCAACCCGCAGTCTTCAAGAGGCGGCGCAGCGTGCGGAACGGGAAAATTTCCTGGTGGGAAAATCGACCGCCACCCTGCTCTCCCGTGCCCAGCGAGATCTGGTATCGTCCCAGATTGAAGAAGTGCGTTCGGTGGTCAACCTGCGCAAGGCATTGATTGATCTGTACCGGCAGGATGGCACATTACTGGAGTACCGGGGCATCACGGCCCCCGGCCCAGCGCCATCATTATGAAGGGACTGAAAACGCTAGTAGCCACGGCTTGGGCGGATGTTTATGTCCGCCCAGGCTGACAAATCGAAGGCGCTTTAGGAATCATTGGCTTAAGCTGGACCATCACCAAACACAGCGAATGATTTATTTCATCAATGGATTGACCTACCTTCATTAAGCCTCAATAATAGGCATAAGACCCTGAGTTTTGGGTTTTTCTTCACAGAATCTTTGGACGGCCACATTATCCGGCGCCAAGCCGAATCCGCGCCGTACCCCCTGAGGACATTCCTGATGCAACCGACAACTGAACCCTCCACGGATGGGAGCTGGCTCAGCCTCAAGAACATCGGCCAGATTTGGCGCGGCCGGCGTCGTTACGCCAGCGCGATTCTGGCGGTCTACAAGATCGACCGCTCTTATCGCAAGGTGCGCGCCCGCACCAAGCACCTGAGTGGCTGGCAGGAGCGCAAACCTTACTTCAAGGCAGCGCATCCGCAAAATGCCGATATTCTCTACAACCTCTGCAAGCACAATGGCGCCACCTGGGTCAAGGTAGCCCAGTTCATGAGCGCGCGCCCCGACATGCTGCCGCGCGAATACATCGACGCCCTGAAAAAGCTGCAGAACGACGCCAGACCAGTGCCCTTCCATACCTTGGTGCCGGTCATGGAAGATCAGCTCGGCCCCCAGTGGCGGGACCATTTCGAATGGATCGAGGAAAATCCGACGGCGACCGCGTCCATCGGACAGGTCCATAAAGCCCAGATGAAGGACGGACGGCTGGTGGCCATCAAGGTCCAGCTTCCGGGTGTCAAGGAATTGTTCTATCAGGACTTTGGCCTGTTCCGCATGATGGCGGGAGCGCTGAAAAATCGAGTACCACAGATCGACATCAAGCAGATGATCGATCAGTTGATGAAAATGACGGCCGAGGAGCTCGATTTCCGCATCGAAGCCGAAAACCTCAAGCTTTTCTCACAACAAAAGCACCATCCCCGTGTCCGCATTCCGGTGCTGATCGAGGAGCTTTCCAAGGAAAAGGTCATTGTCACCGAGTGGATCGAGGGCACCCGGCTTACGAACCACCTCGACCGCAAGAACAAGGAAGAAGCCCGCGACCTGCTGTCCGTGGTCCAGGACAGCTACATGCAGCAGATCACCAAGTTCGGCATCTTCCAGGCGGATCCCCACCCCGGCAACTTCATGGTGGACAAGGACAACAATGTCTGGATTCTCGACTATGGCGTGATTGGTCGCTTGACGCCCAAAGAGACCATGAACTACACGCGCCTGATGCTCTACATGCTCAATCAAGGCAAAGGGCAGGATGAGACACAGGCCAGCGAGAGTCTGGGCAAGCTCATGCAGGAGTGCGGTTTCGGCGGAATCGACGCGGAAACCGTCGAGGACCTGTCGCAATACTTCATCCGCACCAAGCGCGGCAAGCCCGAGGCCAAGACTCGCGCGGGTGAAATCATGCGCGACATGAAAAAGAAGGGCGTGGACGAAATCATCGAGGAACTGATGGAAGTGTTTCAGGAACACCGCATTATTGTTCCCGATTCCTTCGTCGGCATGAGCCGCGTCTTGATGACCATCGGCGGCCTGATGCAGATCTACCGGGTGCCCTTCAACATGATGCCCGGCATGTCCAAGGCATCCTGATCGGATCGCGATCCGCAAACTTGCATTGAAAAGCCGGCCCGGTGCCGGCTTTTCTTTTTTCAGCCTCTCAGGCGATCAGTTCAAGTTCCGACTCAATCGACCACCCGCATACTGCGAATCATGCCAAACAAGGCCAGCAACACGGCGAGCTGGGGCATCCAGAGCAGCCACCGCGTCCAATGGCCTCGCCACTGGCTCCAGCTCCCTGCCGCGAAGACAAGCCCTGTCGCCACAAACCAAGCAGCCACCTGCGTCAAAAAGGGCAAATCGCGGGCCATGCGCGGATCTGCATCAATGTAGATGGCGTAACTCAACAAAACGACGCCCATGATGACCGCCATCACCGCGAACAAGGCGGCCATGGCAAGCTGAACTAGCAACCAATAGCGTGATGACATTCATTCATCCTGGTTTCCGACCTCAAACGAAAAATCAATGGGCTCAGGCATCGTCGGTGCGGGGATCGAGCTTGCTGCGGCGCTCGCTCGCGCGACGTAAAACGCTCCAGCGGGCTTGCGTATCCAGACTCAGCCAGTCGCGGATTTCTGGCGCCGTGCGGCCGCAGCCGATGCACACGCCAGCCCGATTGAGACGGCACAGCTGGCGACAGGGCGAACAGGGTTCAGGCCGGCGCATGGTCATCGAACTTCCCTGCCCGTGAACCTTGGGCAAAATCCTCGCGCAAGGCAAGTTTGTTGAACTTCCCCGTGGAGGTGCGTGGAATGGCATCGGCAAACACAAACTGCTCCGGCACCATCCATTTGGCGAAGCGTTCCTCCAGAAACGCCTGCAGCTCAGCAAGCGTAACCGCCTGCCCAGCCTTGAACACCACCACGGCCAGGGGCCGCTCCCCCCAGCGCACATGCGGCACCGCGATCACTGCCGCTTCCAGCACCGCCGGATGGTCCATCAGCGCATTTTCCAGCGCCACCGAGCTGATCCACTCACCGCCGGATTTCACCAGATCCTTGGTGCGATCCGTCAGGAACAC
>JBATEM010000096.1:0-4177 GCA_049664005.1 Candidatus Macondimonas sp. | reverse complement strand
CGGAAAAAGCCTCGCGCACCTATGATGCGGACCGCGATGGCTTTGTGATCGCAGGCGGTGGCGGCATCGTGGTACTGGAGGAGCGGGAACATGCCCTGCGCCGTGGCGCCCCGATCTATGCCGAGCTGGTGGGCTACGGTGCCACCTCCGATGGTTATGACATGGTGGCGCCCTCGGGAGAGGGTGCGGTGCGCTGCATGCGCCAGGCGCTGGCCACGGTGGACGCCCCCATCGACTACATCAACACCCACGGCACCAGCACACCGGTCGGTGACGTGCGCGAGCTGGAAGCCCTGCGTGAGGTCTTTGGCGAACGCATGCCCCCCCTGGCATCGACCAAATCCCTGACGGGGCATTCCCTGGGAGCTGCCGGCGTGCATGAAGCCATCTACAGCCTGCTGATGATGAAGGAAAACTTCATCGCCGCCTCGGCCAATATCGAGCGCCTGGATCCACAGGCCGAAGGATTGCCCATCGTCCGGGAACGTCGCGACGGCGCCAGGCTGAACACGGTGCTGTCCAACAGCTTCGGCTTCGGCGGCACCAACGCCTCTTTGGTGTTCGCCCGTCACAGCGAGTGAGCCCCTGCCGGGAGATTCCTAAAAAGATCCTCCCGGCATTTTTGACGCAAGTCATTGCCCCTCTGGCCCCAAGCGCTATCCTCCCCTGCAGGTTCCCGGGGAGAGTGCCGCCATGCCCACCGCCATTACCGATGTGTTCGATGCGGAATTGATTCGCCGTTACGACACGCGCGCCCCTCGCTACACGTCCTATCCCACGGCGGATCATTTTCACCCCGGCTTCGGCCCCGGCGATTATCAGCGCGTCCTGTGTACCCGGGCAGACGCCCCCTTGTCGCTGTATGTGCACATTCCTTTTTGTCCCAGCCCCTGCTTTTATTGCGGCTGTCACCGGGAGATCACCCGTCAGCCTGGCCCCATCCAGGATTATCTGGAGGCGCTGGAACGGGAGATCGCCCTCAAGGCGGCGCTGCTGGAGCAATCGGGACCGGTGGTGCAGGTGCATTTCGGCGGCGGCAGCCCAAGCTTCCTCGCCTCGGACCAACTCGCGCGTGTCATGGACACACTGCGCGCCCACTTCGACTTCGCGCCCAAGGTGGAAATGGGGATCGAAGCGGATCCACGCAACCTGGATGCGGCGGGAGTCATGATGTTGGGGCAGATGGGATTCAACCGCCTCAGCGTGGGCGTACAGGATTTCGACCCTGTCGTGCAGGCGGCAATCAACCGCCGCCAGAGTTATGCCGAAACCGAAGTCGTGGTCCGGGCAGCTCGCGCCGCAGGTTTTGATTCGGTCAGTCTGGATTTGATTTATGGCCTGCCACATCAGCATCCAGAGCGCTTCGAGACCACGCTGGATCAGGTGCTGACCCTGCAGCCAGATCGGGTGGCGCTGTATAGCTATGCCCATCTGCCCGAGCGCTTCAAGGCGCAGCGCCAGATCTCGACCAGTACACTGCCCAACCCGACTCTCAAGCTTCGCTTACTGGAGCTAGCCGTGGAGCGGCTCACCGCGGCAGATTACGTCCACATCGGCATGGATCATTTTGCGCAGCCGAACGATCCCCTGGCCAACGCCTTGACGCGGGGCACGCTGCACCGCAACTTCCAGGGCTACTCGACCCATGGGGGGTGCGACCTCATCGGCCTGGGTGTCAGCGCCATCAGCCAGATTGGCCACTGCTATGCCCAAAACACCAAGGATCTACAGGATTATCAGACCAGCCTGAATCACGGCGCCTTACCCGTTCGCCGAGGCATCGCCCTGACGCGGGAAGACGGCTTGCGCCAGGAAGTGATCCAGGCGCTGATGTGTCAGGGTCGGGTTTGTTATCGCGACATCCGCGCCCGCCACGGGGTCGAGTTTGCAGCCTACTTCGCGGAGGAACTGCTGCGCTTGGAGACTGCAGCGACCGATGGTCTGGTGCGCTTCACCCCTCAAGCACTGGAAGTCACACCGCGCGGACGCTATATGTTGCGAGCGATCGCCCTGCCGTTCGATGCCTACCTGAAGCGAAACGGCGAAAGCCTGCGGCATTCCCGGCTCATCTGATCCGCATGATCCGGCAGGGATCACGCCTCTCGGCGGGGGCGGGGCACGCTCACCCCAACGGCTGGAGGCAATGATTGGCGCGCACGTTGAGTCCTTCCAGATCCAGCAACCGGACCTCGCGCCGCTCCGTCTGGATCAAGCCATCGCGTTCGAAGCGGGTGACCACCCGGCTCACCGTTTCCGTTGCCAGACGCAGATAGTTGGCAATATCGCGACGGGGCATGGCTAGGTTGAATACCCGATCCGAATAACCCCGCTCCCGCTGGCGGTTGGACAAATCGAGCAGGAATCCTGCCACCCGCTCTTCGGCGCTGTAGTCCCCGGCTAACCAGGCATAGGCGGAAAGATCCTTGCTCAGCAAACGGAAAATCTGCTCCTGCAACCGGGGAATCTGCGTCGCCAGACGGCTCAGCTCGCTGTAAGGCAAGGCGCACACACCACCCAGATCCAGCGCGACGATGTTGGACTGGTAAACCCCGGGATAGATCGCGTCCAGTCCCATCAGTTCGCCGGGGAGATGGAAGGCCAACACCCGCTCGCGCCCCTCGCTATCCATCCGATAACTCTTGAAACAACCCGAGCGCACGGCGTAGAGGGTCGTGAAGCGTTCCCCCACCCGACACAGATGAGCGCCCGCATCCAAGGGAGGCTGACGTTCCACCAGTTGATCAAGTCGTTCCATGTCCGTGACGTCCAACCCCACCGGAACGCACAATTCGCTCAAGGAACAGTTGACGCAGGTCCGGCGGATGGAGCGGGCAGCCAAGACGGGATGGCGATCGGGGGTCGATGACATGGGTGAGCACTCGGACAAAACGAAGGGATGACTCATTGTCACCCAAGGGGATCGACTCTCCCCTTGATGCAAATCAATTTCCCAAGACCTCCCACGCTTTAGGCTATTCCACGGGAGGAGTCGATGGCGGGAGTTCTGTACTTCGCGCCGGCGATCTTCCCGCTCTCCGGAAAGATGGCGCATTGAACAGGGAGGGGATTTTCCCTCCCTGTTTTTTTTCGGGCCGACCATGTGGGTATACTGCCTGCAGACCATTCGCGCCACCCGGGAGAACGTCATGCCCCGTCCGCCCCTGCCCCAAGCGCATACCAAACTGGTCTGCACCATCGGCCCCGCTTCCCGTCATCCCGCCACCTTGCAGCGCATGTTGCGAGCCGGCATGAGTGTGGCCCGGCTCAATCTGGCCCATGGCAATGCCGATGGTCATCGCGAAACCATCGCACGGCTGCGGGAAGCCAGTCGCCAGACAGGTTACCGGCTGGCGATCCTCGCCGACCTGCCGGGCCCCAAGATGCGGGTCGGGCGACTTGAGCCGTCTCCGGTCACCCTGGCCCGCGATCAGCGGGTGAATCTGGTCGAGGGAGCAACCGGCGGCTCGGAGGGCATTCCCTACGATTTCCCGGGATTGGTGGACGCCGTAAACCCTGGCGAAATCATCTATCTGAATGATGGCTTCATCCAACTCAAGGTCCTGTCGATCAAGGACCGCCAGATTGCATGTCGAGTCCAGGTGGGTGGAACGCTGCTGTCCCATAACGGCATGAACGTGCCCGGGATCGACCTCGGCAAAAGTGCATTCACGCCGCGTGATGAGGAATTGCTGCAAATGGCCCTGGAAGCCGGGGTCGATGCGGTCAGCGTTTCCTTCGTACAGCGCGGCGAAGATCTTCGCCAGGTGCGTCAACAGGCCCGCGCCCTGGGCTACGATCCCTTTCTGATTGCGAAGATCGAGCGGGCCATGGCCGTGCGGGAGATCGATGACATCCTCGCCGCGACCGACGGCATCATGGTGGCCCGCGGTGACCTCGGCGTGGAAACTCCAATTGAATCCATCGCCGTGACTCAGAAGGCCTTGATTCGCCGCGCCAAACAATTCGGCCGTCCCGTCATCACCGCCACTCAGATGCTGGAATCCATGGTGGAAAACCGCCGCCCGACTCGGGCGGAGGCCACCGATGTGGCCAATGCCATTCTCGATGGCACCGACTGCGTCATGCTCTCGGAAGAATCAGCCATCGGTCAGTTCCCCGTCGAGGCGGTGCGCATGTTGACCCGCATTGCGCTGGCCACTGAAAAAGCAAGGCCGCC
>JBATEM010000095.1:0-2524 GCA_049664005.1 Candidatus Macondimonas sp. | reverse complement strand
TCGATCCGCCTATCCCCGACCACCACCTCAAATTGCGCAACTTGTTGCGCGAGGATTACGAAGACATACAGCGCCTGATGGATCTGGTGTATGCCGACTTCGGCGGTGCCTGGCCACGCGACAAGTTTTACTCACAGATTGCCACTTTCCCCGAAGGCCAGATCTGCATCGAAGACAATGGCCAGGTGATCGCCGCCGCCTTTGCAGTCATTGTGGATTACGACAAATTCGGGGATCAGCACACCTACGACCAAATCACGGGTAATGCCTATCTCACGACTCACGATCCGGATGGCGATGTGCTGTACGGGGTCGATATCTTTGTTGACCCGAAGTTTCGGGGCATGCGACTGGGAAGGCGTCTGTATCAGGCCCGCAAGGCGCTGTGCCGACATCTCAACCTGCGCGCCATTGTGGCCGGGGGACGAATTCCAGGCTACGGTGCCCACGCTGAACAGCTCTCCCCACCCGAATACATCGAAAAAGTCCAGCAACGCGAATTGTACGATCCCATTTTATCCTTTCAGCTCTCCAATGAATTCCAGGTCAGGCGGGTATTGCGCAATTACCTTCCCGAAGATTCGGCCTCTCACGGTTACGCCACCCTGCTGGAATGGACCAACATCTATTACGAGCCCAAGCCCCAGCCAGGATTCAATCAACGTCGTGATCGGGTTCGCATCGGGGTATTGCAATGGCAGATGCGCTGGATTAATTCGGTCGAGGAATTGATCCAGCAAATGGAATTTTTCATCGATGCGCTATCCGATTATCAATCCGACTTTGCCCTCTTTCCGGAATTTTTCAGCGCCCCCCTGATGGGTTTGGGGCCACGTGAATCTCCGCTTTCCGGCATACGTCATCTGGCCAGCTACACGGAACACCTGCGTGATGAAATTTCACGATTGGCCATGAGTTACAACATCAATATCATCGCGGGCAGCATGCCGCTGTATGAAGAAGGGATCTTGTATAACGTGGCTTATCTGTGCCGACGTGACGGCACGATTGACGCCCAGTATAAAATCCACCCCACGCCCTACGAGCAACGCGCCTGGGTGATGCGCAGTGGCGATCAATTGCGGGTTTTCGAGACGGATGCAGGAAAGATTGGAATCTTGATCTGCTACGACGTTGAATTTCCAGAACTGGCACGACTGCTGGCGGATCAGCAGATGCAAATCCTGTTCGTGCCGTTTTGGACGGATACCAAGAACGGCTACCTGCGGGTGAAACGTTGCGCACAAGCACGCGCCATCGAGAATGAATGCTATGTCGCCATTGCCGGTAGCGTCGGCAACCTGCCCCAGGTCGATAACCTGGATATCCAGTACGCTGAATCGGCCGTTTTTTCACCCAGCGATTTCGCTTTTCCGCATGATGCCATCATGGCAGAAAGCACGCCGAACACTGAAATGGCATTGATTGTCGATCTCGATCTCACCAAACTGGAAACCCTGCGTTACGAAGGGTCTGTGCAGAATTACCGAGACCGAAAGCGCCATCTCTATCGCATAGAGTGGCTTGGCCGCCGCTAAATTTGCAATTCAATCTGCGGCGACGCGAAGGTATTCAGATTGCTTGGCCACTGCGCGCAATTGCTTTCTCGTACTCAGCATCCATCAGGTCAGGGCTATGCACCGAATAGCCGAGATCATGGATAATTCCGTCGGTGAGACCATAGATCCAACTATGGACGGTGAGTTGCTGACCCCGTGTCCAGGCATCCTGAATCACCGTGGTTTGACAGAGATTTCGCGCCTGTTCGATGGCGTTGAGTTCACACAGCCGATCAATCTTGCTGGGACCATTTGCGATCGGTGCCAGAATATTCCAGTGCTTCTGTTTCACATCGTGGATATGGCGCAACCAGTTATCCACCAGGCCTAACCGCAGGTTTGCCAGCGCTGCCTGGACGCCTCCGCAGCCGTAATGACCCACGACCAGCACATCACGCACCTGGAGCACATCCACCGCATATTGAACCGCCGCCAAGCAATTCAAGTCGCCATGGGCGACCACGTTTGCCACGTTTCGGTGAACAAAGACTTCACCAGGCTTCAGGCCAATGATTTCGTTTGCCGGGACACGAGAATCCGAGCAACCAATCCATAAAAACTCCGGGGCCTGAATTTGGGCAAGACCATCAAAGAAAAGCGGATCCTGGGCGTCGATGGTCTCCGACCAGCGCCGGTTGTTCTCAAATAACTGGCAAACATCAGTCATCGAAGCACCTACCTTGGCTCAGGAAAACAATTAAGCCACGAATCCGCAACACCTTAGTCATGGGAGTCCAAGCCTTTCACCACTCAGATTCTGCCTCATTCAACATGTCAGATCAAAGGTGAAGATCGGCATAGGGGACGGCCATTATAGGCCGCACCCCTGCACACCACTCGGCATGCGGGTCCGCACCGGGCGGTTCGAGAAGTTGAGGTCATGAGAGACGGGGTACGCCGAGTTTGTCGAAATAGGCAATGGTCAGTACCCGTTTGATGTCGCCATTGCTGTTTCGCCACCCGCA
>JBATEM010000094.1:0-3004 GCA_049664005.1 Candidatus Macondimonas sp. | reverse complement strand
GCGCTGTCCCCGGCGATGCGCACCCGGGTGATGCCGCCGCCCTCCAGATTGAGGTAGCCCTGCACCAGCGTCTGGCTGTCACGCGCCGCGGCGCGCCAGTCCGCGCTGATCACCTGAAACTTGCGTTCGATCTCAAGCGCCATGGCGCCCCCCCCGTTCGAACAGCGCAACCGATTCCACATGGCCGGTGTGGGGGAACATGTCCATCACCCCCGCCGCCGTCAGTTCCAGGCCATGCACATGCACCAGATCCGCCGCATCGCGCGCGAGAGTGGCCGGATGACAGGACACATAGACCACCCGCCGCGCACCGGTGGCCGCCACGGCGCCCAGCACCTCCCGCGCGCCCGAACGAGGCGGATCGAGCAGGACGCCGTCGAAGCCTTCCCGGCCCCAGGGCGGCGGATCGAGGGCGGAAGGGTCGTAGAGATTGGCCGTCAGGAAAAGGGCCCGAGGCAACGCGTGGCGCTCGGCGTTGGCGCGCGCCCGCGCCACCAGATCAGCGTCGCCCTCCACGCCAACCACCTCCCGCACGCGCCGCGCCATGGGCAGGGTGAAATTGCCCAACCCACAGAACAGGTCCAGCAAACGGTCCGCCGGATCCGGATCCAGCAAGGCCATCGCCTGAGTCACCATAAGCCGGTTCATCGCCTCGTTCACCTGGGTGAAATCATGCGGCCGGAAGCCCATCTCGATGCCATCCTCCGGCAGCCGGTAGGCCAGGGTCTGATCCGGAGCCCAAGCGCCGGGGATGGGCGCCGCGCTGTCCGGCCCCTTGGCTTGCAACCAGAATTGGATGTGGTGCGCCATGCCGAAGCTACGCAAACGCTCCAGATCCGCCGCCGTGGGCTCGGCCATCACCCGCAACACCAGCACGGTGAGCGCATCGGTGACCGCCACCTCGATCTGGGGCAGGCTGCCGACGATGCTGAGGCCGGCAATCAACTCGGCCAGCAGGCCCAGGCGCGCGCCCACCCGTTCGTCCAGCACCTCGCAGCGCTCCGTCTCGGCAATGTATGCCGAGCGCCGCTCGCGGAAACCCACCAGCACCCGCTCCTTGGCGCGCACCCGGCGCACCGCGAGCCGGGCCTTGCGACGATAGCCCCACACCGGCCCGGTCACGGGCGGCAACACCCGCTCGGGCTGCACCCGCCCGATGTGCTTCAGATTGTCCAGCAGCACCTGCTGCTTGGCGAGGATCTGGGCCTGCGGGTCCATGTGCTGCAGGCTGCAGCCGCCACAACGCGCATAGGCCGCGCAGCGGGGGACGACCCGGTCCGGGCTCGCGCTCAGGATCTCGCTGACCTCGCCCTCGTCATAGCCTCGGGTGCGGCGGTTGGCCAGCACACGGACCGTTTCGCCGCGCAGCGCGCCGTGGATGAAGATCCGCTTGCCATCCAGTTGGCCAATGCCGCGACCGTCATGGGCCATGGCAGTGACCTCCACCGGGCCGCATGCCACCGGGGCCATGCGCACGACCGCCCGACGCCCGCCCACGCGCGCTGCCCTCAGCCAGCCCAGGCGGCGGCGAAGGCCTGCAGATGGGGACGGCCATCCTCCACCAGCAGACTGCGCACCCGCGCCTGCTCGGTCGCATAGCTTTCCGCATCCAGTTGACCGCGCATCAGCTGAAAGCGGAGATAGACCAGATAGGTATTCAGCACATCGGTCTCGCAATAGTCGCGGATGCGCCCCAGTTCACCGGCGAGATAAGCGTCCCAAACGAGGCTCCCCGCCATGCCCATCTTGCCCGGCTGGCCCAGCAGCAGGGCAATGTCCTGCAAGGGTGCGACCGCGCGTCCCTGGAAACCCGACAACACATCCATCAGGTCGGTATGGCGCCAGTGAAAGCGCGACAGGTAATTGTTCCAGCGAAACCCGCTGTCCTGTTCGCCGATATCCCAGTAACGCGGGGCGGCAATCCCATGCAACAGCGCGCGATAGTGCAGCACCGGCAGGTCGAAGCCGCCGCCATTCCAGCTCACCAGGGTGGGCGAGAAGCGCTCCAGCCCTTCGAAAAAGCGCTGGATCAACTCGGACTCGGAGGACTCCGGATCGCCCAGCGACCAGACCTTGAGTTGATCGCCGCGCCGCAGGCAGACGGAAATGGCGACGATGCGATGCAGGTGGTGGGGCAGAAACTCATCGCCGCCGGTCTTCTGGCGGCGTTGGTGGAACATGATGCGGGCCACGTCCTCATCGGACAGCCCCTCGGTGTCATACAGCCGCCGCCCGCCCGCAGTGTCGGGCACGGTTTCGATATCAAAAACAAGCAGGTTCACGAATCGTCCTCGCGGATCGCTCAGGCGGGAAACACACCGGTGGAGAGATAGCGGTCACCGCGATCACAGACGATGCCGACGATAGTGGCGCCACGGACTTCCTGGGCCACGGTCAGCATGGCGGCCACGCAGCCCCCGGATGAAATGCCGGCGAAGATGCCTTCCTGAGCCGCCAGCGCCCGGGTGGTCATCTCGGCCTTGTGCTGGTCCACGTCGATGATGCGATCCACATCCGCAGGATCGAAGATGCGCGGCAGGTATTCGGTCGGCCAGCGGCGAATCCCCGGAATCTGGGCGCCGGCGGCGGGCTGTACACCGATGATGCGGATGCGCGGGTTTTGTTCCTTCAGGTAACGCGACACGCCCATGACGGTGCCGGTGGTGCCCATGGAACTGATGAAATGGGTCACCTTGCCCTGGGTATCGCGCCAGATTTCAGGTCCCGTGGTTTCATAGTGCGCCAGCGGATTGTCCGGGTTGGCGAACTGATCCAGGATCTTGCCGCGCCCCTCGGCCACCATCCGGTCGGCCAGATCCCGCGCACCTTCCATGCCGGCATCGGCCGACACCAGGATCACCTCCGCGCCGAAGGCCTTCATGGTGGCCACGCGCTCGCTGCTGGCGCTCTCGGGCATGATCAGAATCATGCGGTAACCCTTGATGGCCGCCGCCATGGCCAGCGCAATGCCGGTGTTGCCGCTGGTGGCCTCGATCAGGGTGTC
>JBATEM010000093.1:0-1928 GCA_049664005.1 Candidatus Macondimonas sp. | reverse complement strand
GGGGGTGGGGTGCGCGCGGTTCGCCAGCGGGCTTGGAGTCTGATTGCACAGGCCCGTCAAGCGCGCGGGGACATGCCGGGCGCCCAGGAAGCGCGGGCGCGGGCCGATCGTGATTCATGACTGATTCGACAGACGCCGGGATCTGGGCCGAGGGTTCGCCGCTGACCCGGCAACTGGCCGGTTACCAGTTGCGGTCGGGCCAAGTGCGCATGGCCGCCTGGATCACCGAGGCACTGGCTGATCGCCAGGCGCGCGTGATCGAAGCCGGCACAGGCATCGGCAAGACCTTCGCCTATCTGGTGCCAGTGCTTACCGGAATGGATCGGGTGCTCATTTCCACGGCGACCCTGGCTCTGCAGGACCAGGTGATGGGCAAGGACTTGCCATTCCTGCAACGGATTCTGGGGGGCCGGCGTCACATTGCCTTGCTCAAGGGACGGGGGCGCTATCTGTGCCGCTATCGATTTTCTCTGGCCGAGCAGGATCTCTGGTTCGACGGCCGAGGCGCATTGGGCCGTATCCGGCCTTGGGCCGAACAGACCCAGTCCGGGGATTTGTCCGAATGCACCGGCTTGCCCGCCCATCCAGAATTGATCACCCGCATCACGGCCACCGGCGACACCTGCCTAGGACAGGAGTGCCCTGAGTTCAAGGCGTGCCACGTGCTCAAGGCGCGTCGCGCCGCGATGGAGGCCGAGGTGGTGGTGATCAACCATCATTTGCTGTTCGCCGATCTGGCGCTACGCGGCGAGGGATTCGGCGAGCTGCTGCCCGGCGCCGATGCGGTGGTGGTGGACGAGGCCCACCAGTTTGCGGAAGTGGCGACGCAGTTTTTCGGCAGCACGGTCAGCACCCGGCAGATGGGCTTGCTCACGCGCGATCTGCGGGTCGAGATGCAGGCGACGGGCGGGGATGACCATCCGGACCTGATGCGGGCCGCGGAATCCATGGAGGCAGCCGCCCAGGCGCTGCGACGCAGCTTGCCCGAGGGTGAGCGGCGCTTCGCCTGGGAGGGGACCGCGAACCACACGGACTTCGCGGCGCAGCGGGATCGGCTGCACCAGCGCCTGGATGAGTTGGTCGTGGGGCTGGAGGCTGTGGCCGAACGGAGTCCGGGTCTGGCGCAAGGCTTGCGACGGGCAGAGAATCTGCGCGATGCCTTGATGCAGTGGGGAAACGCGATGGCGGGCGAGGAGCGGGTGCATTGGCTGCAGACCACCCGCACCGGGGTGTTGATGCATGCCACACCGCTGGAAGTTGGGCCGCAACTGCAACAATTCCGCGAGCAACGGACCTGCGCCTGGATTTTCACCTCGGCCACATTGGCGGTTGGGAGTGACTTTTCCGGCTTCCTGCATGAGGTGGGCTTGGAGGCGCAGACGCCTTGTCTGCAACTGCCCAGTCCGTTTGACTACCCGCGCCAGGCGCTCATGTATCTGCCCACGGGCCTCCCGCTGCCGGATGCGCCCGGCTATGACGCAGCCTATCTGGATCAGGTGCGCACGGTGCTGGAATGGAGTGGCGGGCGCGCCTTCCTGCTGTTCACCAGCCATCGGGCCTTGCGTCACGCCGCTGGGATGCTGGCCGACTTGCCCTTTCCGCTGCTCATCCAGGGGGAAGCATCGCCGGCCCAGTTGCTCGCTCAATTCCAGCAGGCGGGCAACGCGGTGCTGCTCGGCGCAGCGAGTTTCTGGGCCGGCGTGGATGTCCGGGGGTCTGCGCTGCAGTTGGTGGCCATCGATCGCCTGCCGTTTGCGTCCCCGGATGATCCCGTGCTGCAGGCGCGGCTCAATGCGGTGCTGGCACGTGGCGGCAATCCCTTCCGCGAATGTCAGTTGCCCGCCGCGGTCATTACGCTGCGCCAGGGCGCCGGCCGGCTGATCCGCGATGCGCAGGATCGGGGCGTGCTGTTGCTGGGGGATGGGCGG